>JAPLDC010000515.1 GCA_026391935.1 Bacteroidota bacterium
TCATTTGGTGCTTGTTTATCTATTTTAACAATAGGTACAATTGGGCGCTCTGTTCCAATTCAAGGTGGCGGCATGGGAGCTTATCATTTTCTAGTTACCAGCGTTGTTGTGCTATATGGATTATCAGAGGAGTGGGGGAAAGCATTGTCAACCCTGATACATGCCGGACAAACATTTTTTACTTTCGCAATGGGCTTGTTAGGGCTATTGATCTTCTTTGTGAGTTACTGGTGGAAACAAGCAAAATAAAAACACACCCCTAACCCCTCTCTAGAGTGGAATACATTTTACATCAATTAAAATCTTAGTTCCAATTTATATTATTCAATGGGAGAATAAATTTTAATGCTATCAATTAGCATTTCCCCTCTCTAGAGTGGAATACATTTTACTTCACTTAAAATCTTAGTTTCAATTTATAGCATTCAATAGGAGAATAATTTCCAATGCTATCATTTGGCAATTCTTCTTTAGAGAGGGGCGAGGTGTGTGTAAAAATGTTTATTTTAAAGCCTTCAGCACCATTCTAGCTCTGGCATGAAATGCTGCAGTGGTTTTTGGTAACTGATCTTCAATAGCCGCCTTTAATTCATTTATTAATTCGGGATGTTCCTTTGCGATGTTTGCAATGCATTGCATGGCATTAACTTTAACAGCAACCGTTTCTTCATTTGAAAGAATCAGATCAAAACAAATGGTAACCAATTTGCCTTGTAATTTTTTTGGGATCTTATGACTGGCAATTACGCGCGACATATTGCGTTTAAGCGCATCCAAATTAAAACTGTTTATGTCGCTTATAAATTTCGGAATATATTCTTTTAACAGTTCAGGGTATTTATTATTTACAGCAACTAAGAGCCATGCTGCTCTTTGCGGCAGAGGAGGTTTCTCATTATAAATTATTTTAATGATCTTCCTGAATTCAAGAGGCTTGTCGCCAATAGCTTTTGCTATCTTGTCGGTATTTGCACGGGAATGTTCTTGTAAAAGTTGTGCCGCGTAATTCATAAAAAAAAGATAAAAAAAGTCCCGCAAAATTGCGGGACTTACTATTTACTTCAATTCTGGTAAGGTATATTTTCTTCCCTTATTTGCTTCTTTTAAATAATCCATCAAGGGTGCAAAATATTCAAGCATTGCTTTTGCACTTAGATCGCTTCCTGTTTTTTCTTTTAATAATTTCCTCCAATCTGCACTAGCACCAGGTTTCATGATGTCACCAATAAATTTACCGATTTCTTTATTTCCAAAATAATTTGTAGCATGAGGATCTTGATGCAGAATATTTTTTGAGATATAGTCATGAACCTGAAATAGCAAAATATAGGAAAGTGCATAATCATAATATTGTGCAGCATCATTGTTGATATGAGTCTTTGTTGCGGCATCGCAATATTCTTCACCTCTGGTTGTTGGAGGAGCAATTCCTTGGTATTGCGCTGCTAATTCCCACCAGCGTTTATTAAATTGATCAGCAGGAAGATTTTCTGCATAAAGGTCATGCTCGAACATACTCATTGTACCCGTACTGAAAGGAATAAAAACAACGTAGTTCAAGGCTTCCTTCAATAAAGTTTGCATCTCATCTGATTTTGTATTCTTAGGAATCAAATTCAGATTTTCCATAAAAGGTTTTTGCATAGCAGCCATTCCCATTAAACTCCCCAAAGCTTCGTGATAGGCTCTGTTTGCTCCTTCACGCAACAGAACAGGTACGTCAGGATTGCTATAGGATAAATAATAATAGATATGTCCCAGCTCGTGATGTGATGTTTCATACCACTCACTATTTGGTTCAATACTCATTAAACAACGAACATCTTTGTCGTAATTCATGTGCCAGGCAGAGGCATGATTATTTTTTTTGTAGTTAGCGCCTTTCGGAGCAGGGTAGAGATCCGATTTATCCCAGAAAGATTTTGGCAATTCGGGAAAGCCAATACTTACATAAAAACGTTCCCCTTGTTTAATGATCCATTCTGCATCTTTTGTTTTTAAGGCACTGTCTAAATTAATTCCCTTTACATCCACCAAGCTTCCCCAATCTTGTCCCCAACGATTTGGTAACCATTGTGCAGGAAGCAAATCCGGAACATCTTTCACACCATATTTTTTTGCATATTCATAGCGCGCATAGGTATGTAATTCACGGAACAAAGGATATAATTCTTTGTTAAATTTTTGAAGCATATCGATCATTTCCTGAGTGGTCATTCCATAGTCGGAAACTTGGTATTCAAAGTAATCTTTGTATCCTAAACCTTGAACTGTTTTGTTTCTCAGGTCGCGCAAATTCACTAAGCCATCTTTTAATCCTTTGCCAACTTCTTTACTTGCTTCCCATGCTTTCAATCGTTTAGCCATATTTTTTTCGCTACCGAGGATTTCATCAATATCATTTGTAGAAACAGATTTACCATCGATCTTAAAATCGAAACCAAACATATTTTCGGTCTGTTTTGTTTCCGCCTTAATGCGAGCTTTTACAACATCCTGAATTGTTTCGGGATTGTTGGCCGCTTTGTACAAAATGCTATTGAGCTGTTTTACCTGAAGTTCGGTTAGTTTTTCTTTCTGTGCTAAATATTTTTTTGCAGTTTCAATGTTCTCGGAACTTCCTGTAAATTTTGCGTACGCTTCAGATGCAATGTTAAGAGCTGTAGCATTTGTTGTGTCTCCTTCTACAATATGAATGTTCGATTTCCAGTCGGCTTCATTTGAAATAGTACTTAATTCCTGATATTTTTTATTATAGCTATCTAAGTATGTTTGTACACTATCCTGAATGGATTTATTAGCATTTTCGTCCGTTGTATTTTTATTACTACACGAAAAAAATAGAATAGAAGCAGAAAATAGAAGAAGGATTTTTTTCATAAGACTTGAATTTTATTATTGAGTAACAAATGTAGTAAAAAACTTATCTTTGTGATATATGTCTGCACAAAAGCAAAAAGTCATTATAGTAGGACCTGCATTTCCATTGCGTGGAGGAATTGCAAATTTTAATGAAGCGTTATGCCGTGCAATGAATGCCGCTGATATTGAGACAAGGATCATTTCATTTTCATTGCAATATCCTGGTTTCCTTTTTCCCGGAAAAACACAATATGATAAAGGAGAAGGTCCGCAAGATATTCAAATTGA
>JAPLDC010000538.1 GCA_026391935.1 Bacteroidota bacterium
ACTGGTGGAAATAATATACATGATGCAGAAATAATGACAGAAGGAATTAAACTGTGACTACCAACTAACCATAAGATCAATTTTGAACTAAAAGGCATTAGTATCGTAAATACAGCAGCGGCCAAAATAACGTAGAACAGAATCAAGGGATCTTTTCTTTTATAAGAAAGCACTCCACCAACATAATAGCCAACAGCAAGGCCTCCCAATGTAATTGCCAACACACTTGCCCATACATACAATGAGGAACCAAAATAAGGAGCAAGCATTTTTGCACCTAATAATTCAGCAGCCATCACAGACCCTCCTTCAATGAATGAAAGCAGAAAATAGAAATTCTTGTTTTTGATTAGTTGCATCCTTAAATTTTCAATGCGCAAAGATAAAGAAGATTTTTTAGTTACCGATACATTTCTTGCGCGCCAATAAAGAAGTTTCTTTGCGGACAACTAATTCCAACTATTTTATTTTGTAGCTTTTTTTGGAAAAGAGAATAATTGCAAAAGCCATTATTCGTCAATCTTCAAAAGGAGTAGTAGAAAACATTATAGTTATTGTTCCGGAAACATCAACATTTCTTTTATACGGCTTTATAACCACCTCACCTTTGAACTTACCCTTTTTGGGAAATACGATATAACCTGGCAACCACTTATCTATTTTTTTCATAAAATTTATACAATTCAAATGCAAATTATTTATTTCGTATGCATCCTGTTTTTTATCGTACACTGCCGGAATACCATTAACCATAAGTATCTTGCTCTTATCTTTAAAATACGACTTCCCATTAGCCAGGATCTTAACAGACAAAACTACTGTGTCAGCCGACTTCCCTTTTAAATTAATTTCCTTTGTTTTAAAACAATCCATCAGATAATTAGTATAATTAAAAGGAAAGGGATATCCCTCTACGACAGGAAATGGTTGAAACATGTCCTCTTTGGAAACGCCTTTTTCCATTATTGAGAGAGGAATTTTAGTCAAATCATATCCTTCGAAATTGGAACTTACTTTAATATAGACCTCTCCCTCTTTTACTTTTGCAATTTTTATTGTCCCTCGAACTCGGCTTGTATCCTTTTGAGAGAAGGATAAACATGAAACAAATAGGAATAAAAAAAATAAAATAATTCTGATGGAAGCATTCATGTATTTAACAATTTGTTGTTTTGTCCGAGAGGAAAAAATGTTTTTAATGAATTCTAATTGTTTTTAAAGATCTCTCCGCTTCGTATGACAATTCAGAAATTTAAAATCGTAGAATATTAAAAATTAAAATAAGCTTTCAACTCCTCAACACTAGAAAATTTCTGATCCACTCTATTCATGATCAGATCTTTTGCGCCATCACTTCCGGAAATTGAACCAAACTGTTCCGGTTTCAACCAATACAAAACCCCGTCTTCAACTGTCCACAACATATTTTTTGAGGTGGGGTCAAAAGAAAAATTCGTTAACGGATTGCGTGAATAGGTGAATAAACCATTTCGTTGTTTGTCGACTAAATATACATCATAACATCTTAAATTATTCTTCTTTTCATTTTTGATATTAGCAGTACATAAAACTCCTTTTGGATATGTTTTTGCACAATCAGAATTATAAACACCAAAACTATTTACTGCAAACATGCGTAACACTTTTTCATTGTTATCCATGCTGTTATAATAATTAGCGATTTGCTCTTCTCTTTTCCGGATCAATTCTTTTTGTTCCGCTTCATATTTAGCCATTTTTATCTGAAAAGCTTCTTCTACCCTAGCTTCCTCAGCCAAACGTTTATCTAAGGTTGTTTTGTATTTATTAAATTTTTCCTGAAAAGTAGCAATTGCTTTTTCATAATTCTTTCCTTCATAAACAGGATAAACTACTAAATTATATTTCTTTGATCCTTTTTTAATAGTCAAATTATAATTTTCTCCCGGCTTATTTCCTTCTTTAATACTAGAAGATTCCCAAATAGTGCGATCAATGTCAGAATATGTTTCGTCATTAAAATTTTCATTCTCATCACCAATTTGCCATGATATATTTTTATAAACAGCTAATTCAGGAAAGTCATTTATATTGGGTTCAAAACCTAAAACATACTTTCCTTTTTTTCCTTGTTCTGGTTTTTTAGGCTCCGCAATTGGCTTTGGTAAAGCAGCCATCTCCACTTCTTTTTCTTTTTTGATCTCTATCTTTTTGTTTTCGATGGTCAGATATTCCGGTGTCTTTTCAATTTCTTTTTTATCAAATACTTTGATAGGGTCCACAGGTTTCAATGCCTCAACAACTACTTTATCCTTACCCAGGCATGACCAATTATTTGCCATTGTATCCAATTTATATAAATTATATTCTTTGCCTTTATAGTTAGATGCCAATTCAACATTGATCGATTTTTCAGGAGCCATGTTCACTGCTTTTCCATTTTGATAGGCAAGAATCTCTATCATTCCGGCTGATTCAAACTGATACTTAACGCCTGCACTATCATAGGTCATCGGGATACCGGAAACAAAAAAATCGGCAGCATCATGAAACTCTCGGTAACGTAATTCAATTTCTCCTTTTAATATTTTTCCTTTTTCATCTACAAATGCATTTTTAGGAATTGTAAGTTTCGAACCTGATCCAATTTCCAATTGAGCGCCTTTCGCTGCAGCAAATTTAAAAACAGAATAGGGAACATTGATTTCTTTTAATGGAGGATTGATACAAGGTTTTGATTCCTGCTCTTTGTAAAATGCCAGTAAAGCTAGGCTATCACTATTACTCAACTGCGTCTTATTTTCTGAAACAGATGACTGTTTTCCTTTTTTATTCTGATCTAAAAGAACAACTGTTGTTACAACGGCTATGGTAACAGCGATCACACCCGACAAGAACCATGGTTTTTTGAACAACGGTTTTCCACCAACAGATGCACTATGCTTCAAAACCGAATCAAAGTTTTTCCGCTTTGCAATTTCTTCCGAGCTAATCTCCGGACGGTTTATGTTAATTTTCCTTTTCATTTGTTTGGTTGGCCACTTTAACCTCCCAAGAGGGAAGGCTCTAAGCCCATTTAGTTTATTTTGGTTTATTTTACCCACATCTTATTCCATATAGGGAGTCAGAGAAGGGTGTTTATTTAATGATCTTTTTAAGTTTCTCTAGTATCCTGTATGTTTTCACTTTTGCATTATTCTCGGTAATTTCAAGGATCTCTCCTATTTCTTTAAAAGAACGTTTCTCAAAAAAACGCATCTCTATCATTTGCAATTCATCTTCCGGAAGTTCATTCCCAATAATATCAACAATCTTATCATGATATTTATCGATCTTCGTTTCTTCCATCTCCTCCATCATCCCATATACTCCAACAGAATCAATGTTTACGGTCCGATGTATTTTTTGTGCACGGTATAAATTATTTACTTCGCTGGATGCGATCCGATATAACCAGGAAGAAAAAGGCACTCCCCGAAATTCGTATTTATGCAAATTTTCCATTGCTTTAATAAAAACTTGTTGTGTTGCATCAAATGCTTGCTCTTTGTCATCAGCACGCTGATAAATGTATCTGAATATCTGCTCATAATATTTATCATACAAGCCTGCAAACTTTGAAGGATCCTTTTTGGCGGCCTCCACTATCGCCTGTTCAAAGGCTAAGTCGGTTTGTGTTGCATGATCTTTTGATGTTTCAATCATATAGCATTTACTGTATTTCGTACTTATAACGTATTCTTTTTAAAAAGATACAGGTACATGATCCTATTTTATTATTTCAATGAAAATTTGACCGGAAAATTCACCTTTACATCAACCAAAACGCCGCCACATCTGCCCGGGATCCAATCGGGCATCAATTTTATTAATCGAACCGCCTCATTTTCAAAATCGCTATAAACTCCTTTCATAACATTGATATCACTTATTTTCCCGTCTTTTAATACAACAAAAGAACAAAAGACTGTCCCAAAACGTTCCTCTTTAATTGCCTTTACGGGATATTTCATGTGATGATTCATCCATTGAAACAATGAATCTGCTCCGCCCCTGAATTCAGGCATCGAATCAACAATCGAATACACACTATCATTATCCTTCAACCTTTTACAAGTCGATTTTTCGATTTTAATGGTACCTCGCTTTTCATTTTCCTGTGCAAAACCAGAAAATGAGATCAATAAAAAACAAGTTATGAGTAGCTTCATGTTCTAAATCTAAACGTATAACGTAAAAGTAAGGAAAAGATACAAGTTAATAACATAGGTCCGTTCCATGAACCTCGACTGCGCTCTGTGTGACAACCAGAATTGCATCCTCAATAATAGCTATAAAAAAATCCTTACTTTTGTTCCTCTTAATTCAATACTATGATAAAAGCAAATGACCCAACATTAAGATCTTGGATAGACGTTCAGCCTACCAGTGATTTTCCGATACAAAATTTACCGTTCGGAATCTTCAAAACCCAAAGTTCCAGTCCGCGTATTGGCGTTGCCATTGGCGACCAAGTGCTTGATCTCGCTATATTGAACAAACTAGGTTTTTTAGATAAGTTTAAGATTGATAACGCCGTTTTCACCAATCAATATTTGAACGATTTTATTTCTCTTGGTAAGTCCACAACAAGTTCCATCAGAGAATATGTTTCTCATTTATTAGATATAAACACACCTGAACTGCGGGATAATAAGGAAGCAAGAGCCAGAGTATTTCAATCCATCAGTAATGTGCAAATGCAGATGCCTGTTAGAGTTGGCGATTATACCGATTTCTATTCCAGCATCGACCATGCAACAAATGTTGGAACTATGTTCCGTGATCCCAAAAATGCCTTATTACCTAACTGGAAACATTTACCGGTAGGATATCATGGAAGAGCATCTTCCATAATAATTTCCGAAACTGATTTCCATCGCCCGAAAGGACAAACAAAACCAAATGAAACGGAGCCTCCTGTTTTTGGTCCTTGCAGGTTACTTGATTTTGAATTAGAAACAGCCTTTATCATCGGGAAAGAAACAAAACTCGGAGAAAGTGTCTCAACTGCAAATGCAAAAGAACATATTTTCGGAATGGTATTATTCAATGATTGGAGTGCAAGGGATATTCAAACTTGGGAATATGTTCCACTCGGTCCATTCCTGGCAAAGAATTTCGCTTCTACCATTTCGCCCTGGGTGGTTACTATGGATGCTTTGGAACCATTCCGTGTTAAAGGCTATACTCAAGAACCGAAAGTATTACCTTATCTGGAATATACCGGAGATAATAATATTGATATTCATTTAGACGTATATATACAACCTGATAAAAACGAAGAAAATTTAGTTTCACATTCCAATTACAAATTTATGTATTGGACAATGGAACAACAATTAGCGCATCACACTTCAAATGGCTGCAACATTAATGTTGGTGACATGATGGCTTCAGGAACAATCAGCGGACCCACTCCTGATTCATATGGCTCTATGCTTGAATTATCCTGGAGAGGAACAAAACCTTTAAAAATGAAAGATGGTTCCGAACGCAAATTCATAAATGATAACGATACAGTTATTATGCGTGGTTATTGCGAAAAGGATGGCGTCAGGATCGGTTTTGGAGAAGCTAAGGGAAAAGTTTTACCTGCGATCTGATAAAACAATTTATTTTACTTCTTCCAATAAAAATATTTTCTGTCTCTGCAATGGTTTGAGCCTGATTTTTGTTTTTTTTTATTTACGGATTAAACTTCCAACATTTCGGTGCGTCATAGATGAAATAATCACAAAAACGACTATCAAAACTATAAAATGAAATCGAAGATCAACGAATATCTAAAAACCACAGAAAAAATGAGAACTACTAAGAACATGTTTAAATACTTAATGGTAGCAGCTACTGTTGGTATGTTTTTTACCTCTTGCAGGAAGGACAAAGACCCAAAGGATTCAGATACTTCTGCTGCTTCCGACAATGCATTGGCTGAAGGAACTTATAACGATGTGAATAACATCGCGGATCAGGCTTCAACAGGAACAATGACTTCCTATTTAACGCCAATTGAAACGGAAAACAAATCATCACAGTTGAGTACTTGTGCAACCATTACTAATGATACATTGGTTACACCGCATATCTTAACAATTGATTTCGGAGCAAGTAATTGTATGTGTAATGATGGAAGATACCGGAGAGGTATCATCAATGTATCCTATTCCGGTCATTACCGTGATTCTGCTTCAACACACACCATCACTTTTACAAACTATTATGTGAATGATAACCAGATATTGGGAACAAAAACAGTAACCAATAATGGTCATAATGCAGCAGGAAATTTAACATATTCTGTAGTTGTGAATGGACAAATAATCAAAGCTGGAGGAGGAGGAACGATCAACTGGACCTCGAACCGCACCCGCGAATGGATTTTAGGAGAATCAACTCCAACTTGGAGCGATGATGTTTATTTAATTACAGGTTCTGCAAATGGAACAAATGCATCAGGAAATTCATACACGATGACGATTACAAGTGCATTAAGAAGAGAAATCGGATGTCATCATTTTGTAAGTGGTACATTAACTATAACACCATCGGGCAAACCAACACGTTATGTTGATTTCGGAGCAGGTGCATGCGACAATCAAGCAACAGTAACAATCAATGGAAACGTTTATAATATCACATTGAATTAAAAAAACGCAAGCAAAAAAATCCCGCTCCGTAAGTTACGGAGCGGGATTTTTCTATTTATGAGCAACTAAAATTTTATGTTTAAGCCAACAGTTGCATATGAAATA
The DNA here is from genome assembly GCA_026391935.1 of Bacteroidota bacterium. GTDB lineage: Bacteria > Bacteroidota > Bacteroidia > 2-12-FULL-35-15 > 2-12-FULL-35-15 > 2-12-FULL-35-15. Next base: position 6,774 of record JAPLDC010000538.1, read on the forward strand.
CCATAACCTGCTTCTGCATACACACCGATATTTTTTGCAAAATAATAACGAGCTCCTACAAATCCTCCACCAGTTGGATATGCAAAACTCCCCGCATTTTTATAATCATGATTTGGATCATTATCATTGTATGAATATGTTCTGAAACGTACTCCTATCAATACTCCACCATAGACTTCAGCTTTTGCAGAATTCAATACATCCCAATGATAAGTAGCTCTTCCTGTTACTGTATAATAACTTCTGCGTTCTTCGTAAAAATAATTTCCCCAATAATTATTGTAGTCATAACGATAATGTGTCGTTTGAAAACCAACATAAGCGCCAACACCTAAAAATCCTGGGCCTAATTTTTTTGGCCATGGTTGTTCATAGCTTACACTCATTGCAGGGCTTGAAGTATATTTCCCTCCAGAATATCTAAAATATCCACCGCTTCCAAAACCAACTCCAATGTTAATTATTTTTGTGTTCTCATCATAACACTTTTCTCCATCTGATTTGTTTGATAACAAAACATTATTTTTTCCATTTATCGGTTCTCCCGCAAATGAGGAAAATGAAAATCCGACAATAATAATTAAGCAGAATATTTTTTTCATAGCAATTTTTTTTGCGAAGGTAAACAGTAAAATCTAATTTGATGTTATCTTATTCAAACAAAAAAACGCTCATTATAAACGAACTATTTCTTTATCAAATAATCAACATCCACAATAATTATCACAAAAATAAGCAAGTAATAATTATTAATATATGTCCATTTACACGCTGATTTATGATAAAAATCAAAACAATCCAATTGTAATCTTCAGGCTTATTAAGCTATTGTATCATCAATTTTTTTGTAATAATATCATTCCCAGATTTCAACGTAACAAAATACACCCCGCTCCGCAACGAAGAAAGATCTGCTTCAATACTTTCTGCAGTTAATGCTTTGAATTCATATTTATAAACTTTTTTTCCCATCACATCAAAAATTTCAACAAGACCATCCTCCTTCTTGGTCATATTTATATCAATATATACATGACCATCGGTAGGATTAGGATACACATTTAAAGTGGTGTTTTCTGTGAGAATATAATCCTGAACACCACTGGTTAAGCCAACTGTAAACTGTTGATAGATCTGTCCACCAAAATCGGCACCGAATGTTTTTATTACAGATGCAGGAGTAACTTTTCTGAATCGCAAATATCCGTTTCCTTGTGATGGGTTTGCCCAAAAAGATAATCCGTCTTCTCCGGAATCGGTAAGTTCGAAAGTATAACATCCATCAGCCAGAGATACAGTATCTTTATAGATAGTATTGGGAGCCAACAAAGCACCATTTCTGGAAGCAATTATAGTCCCTGCATCATCTTTTAAAGTATACTGATCCTCAGCATTGTAATTATTGGTCCTAAACTCGATCACAAATTGCGAAGGCATTACAGAAGGATAGGTATACTTATTAATTTTTGTATTGTTATATGGATATTGATCCACACCACCATTCGGGTTACTCAAAGAAACCGTAAAATCGGTTGATCCTGTTGCCCAATTAAATGTACCCAATGTTACAGTTGCGATTTCCATGAATGCCAAACTGCCGGTCCAGGTATACACCGATGGTGTTGCACCATTCATTCCATAGGTTATTGTTAAGGAAGTTAATGTTGTTGAACCTGTATTCTTGATTTTTATTACAGGTGCTGTGCAAACAGGATTATAACGCAAGTACATCTGGTCTTTGCTTGGCGACAAAATATCTTCGATGGCGGCATCCAAAGTAAAATTTGGAGCACCATAACTTACTAATTGATCTTCTATCTGATAATAATCCCATCCACCGGTGTTGGTATACGCTTGCACATCATGATCTAAATTTACAGTTCCACCCGGAGTAGTAAATGGAGTAAGTTCCCAATCATAGGTCCATACTTCTGCACCCGGACACCAATTTGCACGATCATAAACCCAGGTTCCTCCTTGCGGATATAATGGATTGACATCGCAGGTATTTCTCCACACTAATTTTGAAAATTGTTGTACTCCATTGACTTTAAAATAATGTGTCTTTGCACAAAATTCAGCGCAGTTTTCCGGAGTATCCATTCCATGTCCTGTGATACGTGATTTCCATCGTGTATTAAACGCGTTGATTGGAATACTCTTTGTTAATGCCTGCAAATGACTTTCAATAGGATCACTAGGCTGACCATAATTAAATCCCCCGTTCCATAAATTTTGTATTCCGACAACATCACGTGGAGGCGTACCTTTGATCATCAGAAATTTTACATCCAACAATTCTTGCCAATTTCCCGCTTCGAGATGAACACTATCCGCCAACAACGTTCTATAATCACTAACATCAAACGTCCATGTCCAACCGCTTCCCAAGCTTAAACCATTTCCATATGGCGTGATATATCTTGCCAACTCATACCGGTTCACCTGAGGGAATTTCCGATACCAATTATAATATAATAAATGTATCGTGCTATCAGGAACAACAAAACTTGAATCAGTGGCAATTCCTGCAGAATTATAAACATAGTTATTATAATATGACGGCCAAACAGTCATGGTATCAGTTGCCACACCGGGATTGCTGATAGAATCGTTGTAAGTAATTATCTGAACAGGTGCATTCATTGCGGAATCAATAATTAATGTGGAATCAATCACTGTTGTGAAAACACCTTGCTCAAATTTGACATTCGGACGTAAAGTCGTTTGAGAAAAATTAGTAATTATTTCTGATGCATCTCTCAAAGGGTTATCAACGCTGACAAGATTAGCTGCTGAATGAGCCCCTGGAGCAGCATCTGCAAAGGTATTAAAAACTGCAAACTCATCAATTTTACCTTCATAGGTCTGTGAGCCAGCCCAATTCCCTTTTCCTATTTTAAATGTTTTAATTCCCTTCATTAATTTTGTTTTCGTTGTTCCACTATTCCAAAGCAGACCATTCAAATATACTTTCATGGAACCTGTCGCCACATTTTTTGTGAATGTCCAATAATTCCATTGCCCTTTTATTTCGGATGTGATAGCTGCTTTATTGATACGGTCATAGGATGTTCCGCCATAACCAGCATCCCAATAAACATTGCTATCACTCCAAGGCAAATGACTATTCAACAATCTATTCCCCAGAGAATCAACCGCTTCAAAAGCTGTACCATCCATCGGTTGAGCAGGTGCTCCATAACACCAAAAAGCAACCGTTACAAATGAATCGATAGCTACTAAATTCGAATTCATTGGTATATTAACATAACCATAGGAATGAAAAGAAGCAACACGATCCGTTCCTGAATTAGTCAAGCTGGAATTAAATGCAGTTGTACTTGCAGCAACAACATTGTCCGCTGTACTCACCGTATTCTGATAGGTAATGTCAATCAACAAGTTGGATACTCCATCCCAATTAAAGGGAGTAGTCAATTGCAAGCTATTCCATCCCAACGTATTAAAAAGAGTATTTTGTGAATACACAGTTGTCAAACCAGAATTATCAAACGAAGCCTGAGTCAATGAATCTAAAGCAACAGCTTTTATTTTGATCGTCATATTTTGCATTTGCGCACCTAAGGTTTGCAAATAAAATTGCAAGCCGGTGATGTTCCCTGCACTCATTCCAGCAGCAGTGATCTCACTTGCTTTCCACAAATATTGTGTCCGGGAAACAGGGGTTGAAGCACCAAAAGGGAATGCATCATTTGTTATTCCCGAACCAACACCATAAGTATTTAAAGAAGTTGTATCGGTATGGACAGCATTATATTGCCAATGATTCGAATACGAATAAGAAGGAGTATTCATATACATTAAGCTGTCGGGAGAAAGACCATTCACCGCAAACGTTGGTTGATGAACTAATGAAGAATCAAGTAATCCTGTATGATCATACAAATAAGTATAGGTCAGGTAATCCCATTCACCACATGCTGGTGATTGTGCCGGATTACATTTCAAAGTATATTTCATCAATATCTTTTCGAAACGAGTCGTATCTGAAGGAAATACGAACCATGCATTTTGAGGTGTTCCAAATGCAAATGTCTGAACAACCACTGTATCACCGGGATTAGCCAAGGCAGTACTAGCACTTAACAATAATATTGAAAACGTTAATAGGAGTAATTTTTTCATGAAAATATATTTAACAATTATAAAAAAACGAAAATACCCCTTTTGAAGGATTTTAACAAAATATAAAAGAAACATTCTTAGTAATTGATGGGAATTTTGGAAAGAAAAACGTCCAAATTTATTTTTTTTGATCGCTGACTTTTAGCTGTCCATTCACATATTGAATGATAATAGTATTTGTTTTTATTCCATATTTTTTTTGCCACTTTTGGGGAATAGCAGAAAGAGTAGCATTGTAGGATTGGATCTTCATTGTGATTTCGGGAAGTGGATCAGAATCAATATTAGAAATATTAAATTGTTCCGGTTGACTATTATCGACACTCATGGTGTATCCTCCATCCATTTCAAATGGAAAATTCACTGTTTTTTTTGTTGAGCTTAAGATGACACTCATTTTATAACAGCAATGTGCCCCTCCAGAAAAATCAAAACGAATT
>JAPLDC010000542.1:0-2918 GCA_026391935.1 Bacteroidota bacterium
TCAGCATTTTTATAGGCGTTATTATAATGAACCCCATTCGGAATACTTCTTTCTGTTTTTATAAGTGAGTGATCAAATTTGTATGAAAAATTTCCACCGTAAATAGAAGAATCCATTCCTATTTCTTCAGAAATATCTCCATATACAATACAATTTCCGAAATAAGCACTGTCTAGATCGCGCACAACATAAGCGCCCCCGGATGAATAATAATAATTGCTAAGTGCAATTGTAGGCGTAGTTCGAGTGTCTCTATTCCAGTAGTTAGCAAATGTACAATGTTCAAAACGGTATTTTCCACCAATTGTAAAAGCTGCAACATATTGTCCGCAATTAGCAAAAACACAATTTACTCCTCTGATATGAGATCCTTGTCCATAAAGTGCCGCTACCGACATGTTTTTTACAATCGAATTTGATATTCTCAAGGTAGGAGATGTAAGTGATGCAACAGTGTCTGATTGCACACCAATTCCTCCATTCTTGATTATTGCCCAATCAATAATATTATTTTTACTTAGGCGTGATAACCATATTTTTCCCCATTGACCTGGGACTTCTTTATATTCAGCTTCTAAACGATCACCTTGAATTGTAACTTCATTCCCATGAGCACCAAGTATTTCGAGTGTTCCATCACGATATACCCATAATACTGAATGATTATGCATATAAATATGTACACCTGCGGGAATAGTAAGCGTACTGAAAGAGTCGACAACAGTATAACCAAAAATCAAATAGGGCATATCTGTTAATAATGTTGTGTTAATAGCTGTAGGACTGATGATGCTATAAGGAGGTAATCCATTCGTAGGAAAGTGGTCAGGTTTTATCAAATGTACATCTTGTCCGATTGCAGTCAATTTTACATCCTGTACATTCCCGTTAGATTCAAATATTATTGAATCTTTTATTAATATTGGATTTGCAACAGAAGGATTCACAAACACTTGAACAAAAACGTATAGACTGTCGCCACCCAATATTTCAATATCGCTAAGAATAGGAGCAGAAGCAGTAGTGGAAACACCATCAATATTCAGTTTAAATGCAGAACCTGATCCTGTTGCCAGATAGGCTTTCGAAATATTCATTGGTTGATCGTGTCTGTTATAAATACGGAAAACTTTAGTTGTAGATCCCGCATAATGGAAAACGGTGTCAAATAAAACAGAGTCGGTAGAAAACTCCAACTTGGCACTTGAATCGGTTAAAAGTCCGTCTTTTTTGCAAGAAGATAAAATCAGAAGTAATAATAAACAAACAGGTAGAAATTGTTTCAGTTTCATTTTGCAAAGATAAGATAAGCGGTAAAATTAACGGTATTTGCCTGTCATTATTATAAAACCTTAAAAAAACATATTAAAACTATGGAATTACCAAGAGAATAGCATCTGTCAATAAAAAAACTTAAATTTGTATGTTAAGGTAGTTACTGGCATTGTTTATTTTTCGGCAACGTGCTGTATACCAATATTTTATTGTTCATCAGTTAAAGCATATTTCTTCCGATAAAATCGGACACTATAAATGAATAGGCATGTAAGGTTATTTTACTTATTGCTACTAGCGTTTGCCTTCGGCACACGTGTTGCTTCCGCTCAAACCACTTTCGGTTCAGAAGAAGAATTAAAAACTCAAGCTGCTAAGTTATTTGACGAAGATCAGTTTGAAGAGGCTTATCCATTGTATTCTCAACTCACCAGTATTTATCCGAAAGACCCAAATTATAATTATCGCTTGGGAGTATGTATGTTATATGCCAGTGATGATAAGGAAAAACCGATTGCTTTTTTAGAATTTGCTGTCAATAAGCCTGATGTTGAAAAAGAAGCACTATTTTATCTTGCTAGAGCTTACCATTTGAATTATCGTTTTGATGATGCCATCAAAGAATATTTGCTTTATAAAAACGTTGCCTCATCTGCAAAGGCTGAGAAATTAATGGTAGAAAGACAAATTGAGATGTGTAGGAATGGCAAGAAGTTATTACGCAACTTAACGGATCTTGTGGTAATTGAAAAAAAAGAAATGAGTCGAGAAGATTTCTTTCGTTCCTACGATATTTCAGGGATTGGTGGAAAGCTTCTAGTGAAGCCCGATGAGGAGGTTTTTAAAACAGCTTTGGACAAAAAGAAAAAAGAGAAATCAATTATCTATCTCGCTTCCAACAATAATCAGGTTTTTTTCTCGAGTTACGGTGATGATCCTGAAAGAGGGAAAGATATTTATGTTATCCGTAAACTTCCGAATGGTGAATGGAGTAAACCTCAAACACTTGGCTATCCTGTAAATACAGAATATGATGAAGACTACCCTTTTCTTCATCCCAATGGAAAAGTATTATATTTCTGTTCTAAAGGCCATAATTCAATGGGTGGTTATGATATTTTTAAAACTACTTTAAATGAAGAAACAAATACTTGGAACAAACCTGTAAATCTTGATTTCCCAATAAATACACCGGACGATGATATTTTATACGTAACAAATGAAGATGAAAAAGAGGCTTATTTTTCTTCTGCGAGAGCAAGTAAAACAGGGAAGACAGCTGTTTATCACATCAATGTTGAACGTAAGCCAATCGATATAGCGATCATTAAAGGAGCTGTAGTGAAGAATCGTGATAACCAAGCATTAGATGTTAAGATCACTGTAAAAGATCTAAAAGATAATGAGATACTAGGAATCTTTAATTCGAAGGCAAATGGAGTGTATTTGATTAACATTCCGAATGGAGGAAAATTTTTATTTACCGTGGAAGCTACAGGCTTCGCTACTCAATCGGATATTGTGGATGTTCCTGTACAGTATGTATTCCGACCAATGAAGCAAGAAATCAGTTATGAAGCAGGGACGGATAAATTGATCATTAATAATTTGTTTGATGAAGTGTTGGATGATGCAAGTTATTT
>JAPLDC010000542.1:2944-4979 GCA_026391935.1 Bacteroidota bacterium
ATCGAAGATGGATGTAAATATTACTGATGCAACGTCAACAAATGCTTCAGTTGCATCGAAAGATTCTTCTATAACTTCTGATGTTGTAAGTAATGCCACAAAGGATAATTCAACGGTAGCCTCAACGAAATTAAATAATAATGATATTGTAAAGATTGGTTATTCTGATGCCGAGGATGTTGCAAAAGAGGCAAAGGATCTTAAAGAACAAGCTGATGTAGCCTTGGTTTTGGCAAATCAAAAAAATGAATTAGCATTAAACAAAACCAAAGAAGCAGAACAATTGATGAGTGACGCTTCTAAAATGGATGATAATGTTAAGAAGCAAGCAACTATTGAAGAAGCTAATGCAGCAACAATAGAAGCAGAAGACCTAAATCAAGAGACAGTTGCGGCGTTTAATCTTGCTAAAAAAATAGAATTTAGAGCTTCAGCAAAGGAACAAGAAGCGGACCTTTCTCTGCAATATGCAAAAGATTTGGAAGCGGCTGTAAAATCTAAAAAGTCGGATCCTGCTTTGTTTGCGAAGTTAGATGAGCAGCAGAAAAAGCTGGATGCTTTAGCAGAACAAAATAATAATCCAACCTTAGCCAATAGTTTAAAACTGGATGTCGACAACAAAAAACGAGAACTTGATAAAGCTGTTCAAGCGGTTGCAGATATCAAACAAGATATTGCCGACAATGAAGCATTAGTATTAACTACACAAGCTGATGCTGATAAAGAGAAAAATGAAAAAGTAAAACAAGGTTTGCTCGATCAGGTTGCTGGATTAAAAATGGATACAGAGGAAAGTAAAAAGGACCTTGCATTGAATGAACAGAAAGTTGCTCAGCTTCAGAAAGAATACAATGGTGTTGTAAATGAAACAGCCCTAGTGAGCAATGTGTATGATAAGGCAAAAGATGTGACAAATGAAAAAGCTGCTGCCGATGTTGCTATGATTGATAAAGAAAAATTAGAGCAGCAGGTGAAAAATATTAAGAATTCAACATCTTCTGAAAATGCAATAGCTTCGAATACAAGCAAAACAAATGTTACATCAGTTAAGACTACTGATGTAGCAGTTAATAATTCTACAAAAACATCCGAAAATAATGCAAAAACAAGTGATGCAGTTGCAGCAAATACAGAAAATAAGAATGATAATACTTCAGAAGCGAATACTACTAAAAACGTTGATACTAATAACAATTCAACTAAATCGTCTGAAAATTCTGCTGATGTAAAGGTTGATTACGCCAAAAAATATTCAGATGACATTGCTGCAACAGAAATTATTTCAAATGAACTTGAGCGCGAAAATAAAAAAGCAGAATTGTATAAAAACTGGTCTACTGCCATTGGCGAAGAATTAGCTTCTAAAAAAGAGGATATAAAAACTGAAAAAGATAAAGCGAAGAAAAAAGAATTGAATACTGAGATTGCGGCATTAGAAAAGGAGTTGAAAGAAAAACAAAAAACAACAGCTACCACAATTGCTTCTGTGGAAAAATTGAAAAAAGAAGGAGCTGTAGTAGCCGACAATACTTCTAAAAATGTCGATAACAATGTTTCTGATAATACAAGTGCCGACAATACCACGGCTTCATCATCCGTAAATATCAATAAAAAATATGCAGACGAAATTGCAGGAATCAACACTATTACGAATCCTGTTGAACGTGAAAAAGCAAAAGCAACGACATTGCAAAATTGGAGTAAAGAAATAGATGCCGATGTTGCTAAGAAAAAACAGGAAATGGATGCAAATTCTGATCCTGAAATGAAAGCATTGCTTGCTGTAAAAATAAAACAAGGTGAAGCTTTGTCAATGGATAAGCAAAAGGAAGCAGAGCAGAGTTTAGCAAAGGCTGAACAATTGAAAAGCAATCCTAGTTTAGCCTCAGCAGATAATAAGACAAAAATAAATGATGTTGCTGTTTCAAATACAAAAGATAATAATGAAATCGATAATACAACGAAGACAAATGATGTTGCTTTTTCAAACACGAAAGATAATAATGTAATCGATAATACAACGAAGACAAATGAT
>JAPLDC010000243.1 GCA_026391935.1 Bacteroidota bacterium
TGTTAAAAAGGCAGCAAAAAAATCGGCTCCGAAAAAGAAAGTTGTTAAAAAAGTAGTAAAGAAAAAAAGATAAGTTTTTGTGAATAGGTGATAGAAGGGCAATAAAAGAATGGATTCGAATTTTGTTGATTATGTGAAAATATGTTGCCGCTCCGGTAAAGGTGGTGCAGGGTCGGTGCATTTACATCGTAGTAAACTAACTGCAAAAGGTGGACCCGATGGTGGCGATGGCGGAAGAGGCGGACATATAATTGTAAAAGGGAACAAGCAATTTTGGACGCTTATTCACTTGAAATATCGTAAACACATTATTGCTGATCCCGGTGGAAGTGGTGGTAGTGCAAGAATGACAGGTGCCGAAGGCAAGGATGAAATATTGGATGTTCCTTTGGGAACAATTATCCGCGATGCCGAAACAGGAGAAGTTGAAGGTGAGATTACTGAAGAAGGGCAGGAAATAATTGTTGTTCCCGGTGGCCGTGGTGGTTTAGGTAACGACCATTTCAAATCGTCCACAAATCAAACGCCCCGTTATGCACAGCCTGGCGGTGATGGCAGAGATGAATGGAAAATATTAGAATTAAAAGTATTGGCTGATGTTGGTTTGGTTGGTTTTCCAAATGCCGGCAAATCTACTTTGTTATCTGTTGTCTCAGCTGCAAAACCCGAAATAGCAAATTATCCTTTTACCACACTTGTTCCTAATTTAGGGATCATCGAGTACCGTGATTATAAATCATTTGTAATGGCAGATATTCCCGGAATCATTGAAGGTGCTAGTGAAGGAAAAGGTATCGGATTACGTTTTTTACGTCATATTGAAAGAAACTCTACACTTTTATTTTTAGTGCCGGCTGATTCTGATGACATCATCAAAGAATATAAGATCTTACTGAATGAGCTGGATAAGTTCAATCCCGAGTTACTTCATAAAAAAAGAATTTTAGCGATCTCAAAATGCGATATGCTGGATGAAGAGCTACTCGATGAAATGAAGAAGGATATGAATAAACGATTCAAAGAAAAGAAAACCGTTCCTGTACTTTATTTTTCGTCCCAATCCGGACAAGGTCTTACGCTTTTGAAAGATGAATTATGGAAACAGTTGAATGCGAAAGATAATGTGTTTGATTATTAATCAATACGCAAAGAATGAATAAGAATATTGTCATAACTGCTGTATTATTTTTGTTTTCTTTTTCTATTAATAAAGCATTTTCTCAAATTTCAGAGGAGGAATACCACGAATTTACTGTAGCCGTAAACTATAATATTCCAATTGGAAGATTAGGATTTGCATACAAACCAGCTATTGGGGGACAATTAGTATACTCATGGGTGCATTCTGATTTGTCAGAAAATGTAATTGTAAAGAAAGGACTAACTTTTGGAGTTGTTCAATTCATGCCTCATGCCGATACGCTATATTATTTAGTAGATGAGAATTCGTATGGTACTGCAGTGTATAGCAAATACTCATTTTGTAGTGCTACATTTCATCTCGAACATGTTAAAACATATGACAAAACAGGATTGTTAGCAGCCATTGACGCTGGTTTTGGTTTTACTAATTTTTCTTGTAAGAACAATGATAAAAACTTAAATGTTGAAGAAGAATATAGTCAGGGAAAATTAGTTTTAATACCTGAGATTGGAATTAATTATACATTTAATGAAAATATATCTACTTCTTTTGGATTTCAGTATACTGCTTTGATTTCTTTTGGTGGAGACGATATTGGTTATTATGAATACAATCCTGTAATTGGTATTTACAAGCAATATGGATCCATTACATTTAAAGCAATTTATTCATTTTAAGAATTATTAATAGAGTAAATTATAACGATGAAAAAATTAGGAATTTATTTATTGGGTGTTTTTTTCTTCCTACATTTTGTTTCTTGTAAAAAAAATCCTTTTGTTCCAAAAGAGCGTATTGATCATATTCGAGATTCAATTGCAGCGACAAAAATGATAAGCAATGTTTGTTTTATTTATCAAAACGATATTTATTTTTTAGATAATTACAAAAGTGGAACACCTCAAAAAATTACTAATACGCCTTCAAATACAAAAAAGGAAGTTCGTATCAGTCATAATTTACAAAAGATTGCATATTTAAATGGAGCCGGCAATCCTGAAATAATTGATAGGAATGGTACCGTCCTTGCAATCCTAACAGCATATTCAGGTATACGTCAAATGGATTGGAGCGCGAATGATTCCACACTTTATATGCTGATCGGTAATCAGTTTTATTATTATGGACCAGCAATAAGTCATCCAACACTTAGTTTAGGAAGTATTCCTTTAGGTTCTTCCCCTCAAATTTTGTCCGCAACATTGTCCATGAATAATGATCTGGCCTATATTGTTGACTATTATGATTTTTCTTCCGGATATATACAAAAATTGATTATCAAAAAAAATGATGGTTCCAATACAGAACTGGTAGTTGATAATGTGGATACTTATCATGATATGAAGTATGTGAAATTCTCTGTTTATGGTACAGATATGGTTTTAGGATATTCTAGTTTTTCAGCTGACACATTTGATAAAATTGAAATCTATAGTGATTTGAAAACATACCCCGATTCGGAAGTGCCATTTAGCAGTAATTGCGTGTGTAAGTATCACATTTTTCGTAGTGATAAAAAATGTTTATTGTCAGCTTTCAGCTCAAACACTAGTTGGTCGGGCACAGGGACTTTTATTTTGTCGGCTTATTATGTGAATGATCTTACATTTATTAATAATGAACCCTATACGAATGCAGTATCTGACATAATAATTGATTGGAAGTAATCTTTAAGTAATTAAAACTATAATTTGAATATAATTAACACCATAAAATCAATTGATACTGAACTGTTTCTGTTTCTTAACAGTAAACACAATGCTTTTTTTGATGTGGTAATGTTTTGGGCAAGTCATAGATATTTTTGGATTCCGCTTTATATCTTCTTCTTTTATTTAGCCTTCAGATTTTTCGGAAAAAAAGTTATTCTGGTCGCCTTAGCAACGGTACTTTTGATTGTCCTTGCCGATCAGATTTCTGTGCATGCATTCAAAAATGTATTTTTAAGATATCGTCCTTGTCATAATTTATTATTACAGGCTCAGGTTCATTTGAATGACGGTTGTGGAGGAACGTATGGATTTATTTCTTCTCATGCCGCAAATACATTTGCACTTGCAATGTTTCTATCGTTGTTATTTAAGAACAAGATAAAGTATTTCGGCCTGTTTATATTTATTTGGGCAGCGTTCGTTTCCTATAGTAGGATATATAATGGTGTTCATTATCCTGCCGATGTTGCTGTAGGCTCGATCTTAGGAATGGGAATAGGCATAGTTGTTTTTAAAAGCTATCAGTTAGCTGATCATCAGTTAGGGAATAAAATCAAATGAAAATAAAATTTTCACTCCTACTCTTATTATTATTCCCTACCATACTATTTGCGCAAAATGCAGACATTGACCTCTTGCGGAAAATTAATTTAGGGCGAAATAAAAATCTCGATAATACATTTATAAATATCAGCAATTCCGCGACTCCAATTTCCATTCTAGTTCCGGTTACAGTTTTCTGTCGCGGATTAGATAAAGGAGATAGTCTGACGAAAAATAAAGGATTGTTTATTGGTGCTACTTTGCTAGTTTCCTCAGCTGTTTCATTCGGTTTGAAATATTCTTTGAATCGCCCCCGTCCATTTACTTCCTACTCTTTCATTGATAAGGTGGGTAGTGGTGGTAGTCCGTCATTTCCATCCGGTCATACTTCTGCAGCTTTCAGTACGGCGACATCTTTGAGTTTAGCTTTTCCAAAATGGTATATTATTGCACCTTCGTATGTATGGGCTTGTGCTGTTGGATATTCAAGGATGGATTTGGGAGTGCATTATCCAAGTGACGTGTTGGCAGGGGCAATTGTTGGTGCCGGCTCAGCATTTATTTGCGCAAAGGCGAATCAGTGGCTTTGTAAACGAATGTGTAAAAAATAAGAGGACTTATTAAAATGAAGGGAAATTTAAAAAATCAAATAATAAAAAGGCTTTAATATTATCTGAAAACGTAATAGATAATATGAAGTCTTAATGTGGGCGGCTTAACAATGAAAACAAACTTAATATGAAGCAAAAAAATATTAATAATGTTGATTACTTACACATTAAAAATAGATGAATTAGCTTCAAATAAAATAGTTAAGCATAGAGCGAATAAAGCTATTGATGTGTGCAATATTTAACTGACTTAAATATTGAAACTAAAGATATCTACTTTTTATTTTTTGTAATCTTAAACTTAAATTAACAAGCATTTATTTATCTTTATCTTATTGTGATTTTTCATTAATTTGTTTTCAATAATATTACAAATTTGCTTAATCTAAATACATACTAAAATAAATCATAAATTTGTGCACTAAATTTTTAAGATGAATACTGTTTTTTTAGTCTTTTTGGGTGGTGGATTAGGTAGCCTTGCACGATTTGGTATCGCTGAGATAGTAAGATCGAATTTTAGGTCTTCTTTTCCGATTGCCACTTTGTGTTCAAATATTTTGAGTTGTGCTATTTTAGCATTGATGGTAGGCGTTTTTAGTGAAAAAGTGGAGGTGAATCCAGCTATCCGCACATTGATCATTGTTGGGTTTTGCGGAGGATTCAGCACTTTTTCAACATTTAGTTATGAAACAGTTGAATTGATGCGTTCTGGGAATTTTATTTATGCCATTGCAAATATTTTGATAAGTGTTACAGTTTGTGTTGCTCTTATTTATTTCTTATCCAAGCAAAATGCTTGATAATTTTAATTTTTAACTATTCCAAAATGAAAAAAATTGTTTTAAATTTTTGTGTTGTTACTTTCTCTGTTTTTTTAATATCATGGGGAGCATTCGGCCATGAGCATATTAATCGTGCTGCTGTATTTGCTTTGCCGGTTCCAATGCAGTCTTTTTTTTATAATCACATCGATTTTGTTACGCAAGAAGCTTCTGTTCCAGATCTGAGGAAATATACTTTAAATGATAAGGCTGAAAATCCTCGCCATTTTATTGATCTTGAAAATTTTGGCTCCTTGGATAGTATTCCTAAAACAATGGAAGAAGCTAAAAAGAAATACGATGATAAGTTTTTGAGTCAGAATGGGATTCTTTATTGGTACGTGCAGGACCTGATGGAAAAACTTACAAAATCATTTAAGGAAAAAAAGAAAACAGAAATTTTATTCCTTGCTGCAGATCTTGGACATTACATAGGAGATGCGCACATGCCATTGCATACCTCTGCAAATTATGATGGTCAGCAAACCAATCAAAAAGGAATACATTCCTTATGGGAATCACGTTTGCCAGAGATGTTCGGAGCTGCCTATAATTACAATACAATGGAAGCGAAATACATTGAAAATGTTCAGGCTGAATTTTGGAAAATAATTTTGAATTCAAATAAATTGAAAGACACGCTTTTGAGCATTGATAGAGATCTCAAAAAGAAATTCACAGAAGACAAAATTTATAAAACGGATGCCGCTGGTAAAGTGATAAAAAACAAATTCGGGCAATCTGTTTTTTCCGATGATTATGCAACAGCTTTCCATACTGCGTTAAACGGAATGGTAGAAAAACAGATGCACGCTTCTGTACAGGCGACTGCTGATTTCTGGTATACAGCATGGGTAAATGCGGGCAAGCCTGATTTAAATAGTTTGGATCCATCTGATCTGACAAAACGGAATAGCAAATCACTCAAGCAAGATCTTAAACTTTGGAAAAAGGGGAAATTGTTTGGTGTTGAAAGTGAAAAAGAATTTTAATCATCTGGCATTTCTGCAAGAGTATAGAAATCTGAAAATTAATAGTTGTAAAATATTTTTTAATGAAAAAAAGTGTTCTTTACCTCATCATAAGTTGTTTTGCAGTTGCATCATTTGCACAAACTTCAAAAACTGTTACTATACCTGCAGGTAAACCTAAGCTTGTGGTAGGTATTGTCATTGATCAAATGCGTTACGATTATATTTATCGATTTTGGGATAAATATGGTAATGATGGATTTAAAAAATTGGTGAACGAAGGTTTCTTTTGTAAAAACACAAATTACAATTATGTTCCAACGTTTACTGGTCCGGGGCATGCATCTATATATACAGGAACGACTCCTTCTGTTCATGGCATTATCGCAAATGATTGGTTTGATAAATCGACTCTGAAAAGTATTTATTGTGTAGAGGATAATTCAGTCACAAGTGTCGGAACCATTGAAAAGGAAGGTAAGCGCTCTCCTGTAAATATGCTTACAACTACTATTACAGATGAATTGAGGATCTCATCAAATATGAAATCTAAGGTAATCGGTATAGCTTTAAAAGACAGAAGTGCCATTCTTCCTGCTGGACACACTGCAAATGCTGCTTATTGGTTTGACGGAAGTAGTGGTTGTTTTATTTCAAGTTCTTATTATATGGCTGCATTGCCTCAATGGGTGCAGGATTTTAATAAGAAAGAATTAGCGAAATTGTATTTGAGTAAGCCGTGGAATACGCTTTTGCCTATTGATCAGTATACAGAAAGCTTGTCAGATGATAATAAATATGAGACAATCGCAAAGGGAGAAACAAAACCTGTATTTCCTCACGATCTGCCGAAATTAGCTCCAGAAAATGGCGGTTTTGGAATGATCCGTAATACACCTTTTGGAAATACCTTGACAAAAGATTTCGCAATTGAAACATTGAAACAAGAAAATTTAGGTAAATCAACAGCCACCGATTTTTTAGCAATTTCTTTTTCTTCTCCAGATTATATTGGTCATTCCTATGGTCCGAATTCTGTTGAGCAAGAAGATGATTATATTCGATTGGATAAAGAGCTTGCAGAATTATTGAAAGCGATTGAATTGCAAGTGGGAAAAGGAAATGCCTTGGTGTTCCTAACTGCTGATCACGCAGCATCAGAAGTGCCTTCTTATTTGACCGATTTAAAAATTCCGGCAGGATATGTTCATGAGAAAAAAATGGTTGATTCTTTAAAGATGTATCTTACAAAAACGTATGGCGATTCATTAGTCCTTTCTTATTCAAATCAACAAGTGTTTTTAAATCATTCTATAATTGATTCAAAAAAATTATACCTACCACAAGTGGAAGAGGATGTTGCTGCATTTATTCAAAAATTCCCTCAAGTATCAGAAGTTATTACAGCTACAACAATGAATAATTCTCAATTTACAGAAGGTGTTCGGTATTGTATCCAAAAGGGTTATAATGCGAAACGTTCGGGTGATGTTCTTGTAAATTACTTGCCTTCCTATATACCTTATATGCCTACAGGAACGACACATGGCTCACCATATAGTTATGATACACATGTTCCATTATTATTTTACGGATGGAATATTAAACAAGGAAGTTCTACCGAGCAGGTTTATATTACAGATCTTGCAGCCACTTTAGCAATGATGCTTAATATTCAGTTTCCTAGTGGTTGCACAGGAAAGCCAATCTCCTTTTTGGTAAAATAAATGCAGGTAGAAGAATTTTTCAGAGAGAGTTATTCTATCAGTACAGATAGCGCTAGACTTGATATCTCTGTAATACATAATTTTTTAAATACTTCTTATTGGTCGGAAGATATTCCTTTTGCAATTGTTTCTAAAGCAATTGAAAATTCTTTATGCTTTGGTGTTTATAATGGAAATAAACAAATAGGTTTTGCACGTGTAATTTCTGATTTCACAACTTTTGGATATCTGGCAGATGTATTTATCATTGAAGAGGAACGTGGATATGGTTTGTCAAAATGGCTGATGGAATGCATCTTAAAACATCAGCAATTACAGGGCTTACGTAATATATGCCTAATGACAAGAGATGCTCATTCTCTTTATGAGCGATTTGGTTTTAAAAATATTCCTAATCCTGAAAATTTTATGGCTATTAAGAAAGATGATTTTTATAAAAAAAAATCAAACGAATAGAACCTTAATCGGTGCGTCATTGCCTGATACGAAGCGGTTTATTTCTATTTTTAATTGTTATCAATACGAGTACGATTAATATAAATAAGCACAGATCCGTTTATTATAACTATCTTTGTACTCTATTACATGAATTAAACTACTCATTGTTATTATATTCTTCCATAAGGATATATTTCTTCTCTCAATGCTTTCGGAATATCAAACCCCAAAAAATTAGAAGTTTAACCAGTAAAAAAAGAAATGCTTTTCATCAGACCGGTGATTTGTAATGTCTATAATTTTATCCGGTCTATAAACTAATAACAATTTATAATGTCATTTGAAAATTTAAATTTAATTGAGCCGATCCTTAAGGCTTTAAAAACAGAAGGATACACAATACCAACACCAATTCAAAAACAAGCAATCCCCTTGGTCTTAAATAGAAAAGACCTTCTTGGATGTGCACAAACAGGTACTGGAAAAACAGCTGCTTTTGCTATTCCTATAATTCAGTTGCTTTGTGAAGATAAAAATCTTGCACAAGGAAAACGGGTAATCAGAAGTTTGATTCTAACTCCAACAAGAGAATTAGCAATTCAGATCGGAGAGAGCTTTGCAAATTATGGCAGAAATACAAATTTACGTTACAAAGTGATATTTGGAGGAGTAAGTCAGCATTCGCAAGTAGAATCATTACGTGCGGGAATAGATGTGCTTATTGCAACCCCCGGCCGATTACTCGATCTCATGAATCAACGTCATGTTGACATTTCAAAAATTCAGTTCTTTGTTCTTGACGAAGCGGATAGGATGTTAGACATGGGATTTGTACACGATGTAAAAAAGGTAATTGCGAAATTACCTGCAAAACGTCAATCTTTATTTTTCTCTGCTACCATGCCACCTGTAATCGTTAAATTGGCGGATACAATTTTGGTAAATCCTTCTAAAGTAGAAGTAACTCCTGTTTCTTCAACTGCGAATACGATCAATCAGGTGGTCTATTTTGTTGATAAGGAAAATAAAAAAAATCTATTGATCGATCTTTTGAAAGATAAAAAGATCGAGAGGGTATTGGTTTTTACAAGAACAAAGCATGGTGCCGATAAAGTAGCAAAGGACCTCACAAAAAATGGGATCAATGCGCAAGCTATTCATGGTAATAAATCACAGAATGCCCGTC
>JAPLDC010000394.1 GCA_026391935.1 Bacteroidota bacterium
CAAATATGTCTGACAAAAGGAAGGTTTTTATATGGTAAATGGCATGAATTTATCGATATTAGGATTAAAGACAAATGTAGTAATGGAAAATTACTATTTCCCTAAACTACCAAAAACACGTTTTAGGATATCTGTTACTTGTGCAACTGGATCTTTACGGATTTTTTTTTCTTCATCTGCGATCAACTTGAAAAGGCCTTCCATTGCCCTGTCTGTTACATAAGCTGTTAAATCTGGGTTTTGTTTTTCGACAAACGGTACTTTATTGTAATTGTTGATGATCGGACTCCAATATTTTGTCAGTTCAACTTTATTGATGGCATTTTGTACTACAGGAGTGAATTTTGTTCTTAACTCAGTAGTTGTTTTGTCTTTTAAGTATTGGGTTGCTGCATTATCAGCACCTTTTAGAATGGCAAAACCATCTCCAATACTCATTCCTTTGATTGCATTTATGAAAACAGGGGCGGCATCCTTTGCAGCTTCTTCAGCAGAGCGATTTAATGTCATCTCAAATTTTTCAAGTTGGGAGGTCATCCCTAATTTAATTGCCCAATCTTTTACTTTTTGAGCTTCAGGAGGAAAAGGAATAAATAAAGCCGGATTTTTATAAAAGCCATCCACTTTAGAGGCGAAAGCACTCGAATTATTTGTACCAACAGTTAATGCTTCTCTCAATCCATTAATAACCTCATCATTTGTTAAAGGATTAGCAGCCGGAGTAGTTCCAGTATTTACCGCATTTTTTGCAGCATCGGCTGTTTGCTGCAATTGTTGGGTTGTGCAGGCCAAAATTGTGATCGTAATAAAAAATAGAGTAGGGAGAAGGATCTTTTTCATAGTTTATTTTTAGTATGTCATCTCGACCGAAGTAGAGCGATTATTTTATTTCAAACGATAATAATATTTCATTTTCAATGGAAGCAATTAATTTGTCTCCGATTCTAACTTGTCCAACACCTTCTGGCGTTCCAGTATAGATAAGGTCACCTTTTTTTAATGTAAAGAATTTTGAAACGTAGGCAATAATTGCATCAAAAGAGAACAGCAGGTCTTTTGTGTTTCCTTTTTGTACCATTTTTCCGTTAATTAACAGATTAAAATTTATGTTGTTTAAATCTGCGATCTTTTTCTTTTCAATAAATTTTCCGATAGGAGCAGAGCCATCAAATGCTTTTGCTTTTTCCCATGGCAATCCTTTTTCTTTGCATTTCATTTGAATGTCACGAGCCGTAAAGTCAATTCCTATGCCAATTTCATCATAATATTTATATGCAAATTGTTCATCAATATTTTTACCTGGTTTGTTAATTTTTAAAACTAATTCAACTTCATGATGTATTTCTTTTGAGAAGTCAGGGTAATAAAAAGGTAAATTATTTTTAATAATAGCAGTATCCGGTTTTAGAAAAAAAATGGGCTCAGATGGCACTGGAGAATTCATTTCTTTTGCGTGCTCAGCGTAATTACGTCCAATACAAATAATTTTCATAAATTAATTTTTATTTTAACCTTTCCTAACGAATGGATAATTTTTATCTATTGAATGCCATTCTTAATTTTATTTCTGTCAATATTTTCTTAGTATACAAAGGGAAGTCACCATTCAGCATCCAGGAGTAATAAGATGGTTCATCCTTAAACACTTGTTCTACAGCCTTTCCAATGTGTTTTCCGAAATTGAACACTTCAACTCCTTTATCGTTGAAAATAATCCTGCCTGCTAAGTCTGCATTTTTATTGATGTTGGTGAATTCGTGTAAGGCTTTGATATCATTCTTAACAGGAATTGATTTTACGCCTTTCCGGTCTTCAAATTCCACGCCATCATATTTTTCCAGCTGAGCTAAAAATACTTCATACGTTGCTTCAATATCGGCTTCTGCACTATGAGCATTGATGATTTCTTTCCCACAATAAAATTTATATGCAGCTTTTAATGTTCGTTGTTCCATTTGATGAAAAATATTCTGCACATCAACAAATCTTCTACCTTTTAGATCAAAATCGATTTCTGCCCGCAAAAATTCTTCCACTAAAACGGGAATATCAAATTTATTAGAATTATATCCTGCAAGGTCACAGTCTTTTAAAAATTCAGCTAAGCTCTTAGCTATTCCTTTAAATGTAGGTTCATTTTCAATATCTTTATCATATATTCCATGAATTTCAGATGATTGAATCGGTATAGGAATTGTCGGATTAATTCGTTTCGTTTTGATCTCTTTTGTTCCATCAATGGAAATTTTTAAGATAGAGATCTCTACAATTCTGTCTGATGCAACATTTACTCCGGTTGTTTCTAAGTCAAAAAAGGCTATTGGTTTTGTTAAGTTTGGGTTTACCATTTATAGGAGTAATATTAGTAATAAAATTTTATCTATTTCTGAAGCGTGAAAATCTTTTTACTCTCATTTTGCCCGATTCCGATATCGAAAATAAAAAATGAATCAGTAAATGTCTTGTATCCGTCAGCTTCAATTGTGATTTCATATTTGCTTGGTGTCAATGCCATAATAAACTTGCCCGTTGAAGGGTTAGGATTATATGTTTGATCTGGTACATCTTTATTTTTCAGATCTTTAATTGTGACAAATGGACTTACATTTTTTGCACTGTCTGAAGTACTAATATAACCCTGTAAAATTGTGGTTCTGTCTTCAGCATCCTCAAATTTTACACGGTAAAGGTCAAGATCTCCGAAACCTCCATCTCTGACTGCAGAAATATACGCTACTCGATTATTTTCCGTAAAAGAAATACTGCGGTCATCACCAACCGAATTAATAGGGTAGCCGAGATTTTTTGGCATGGTCCAGGTATTTTCTTCTTCATTCCAGGTAGATTGAAAAAGGTCATAATCACCCATACCTGCGTGTCCTTGAGAGGAAAAATAAAGTGTTTTTCCATCAGGAGCTATTTGCGGAAAATCTTCGCTATATTTTGTATTGATATTTGTACCTAAGTTTTGTGCCTTCGCCCATAAACCGTTTGGCAATTTCCTCGCCATATAAATGTCTGTTTCACCTAATCCTCCATCCCTCTTACTTGCGAAAAATATGATATTACCATCGGGGGTAATAGATCCGGCTGTTTCAAAATCTGAATTAACATTGCTATTTAACTTTTTCATCCTCTGAAAAACACCAGCTTTGTTCATTGAAGAGTAAATGTTACCGAGACTATCAATGTGATCAATATACATCAACATGGTTTGCCCGTCGGGTGTCAATCCTACCGATTGTTCATCATACCTCGTGTTGATCGTTCCTCCCAGGTTTCTTGGTTTTGTCCATACG
>JAPLDC010000049.1 GCA_026391935.1 Bacteroidota bacterium
AGTAAGAGAAGCGTGTGTTTCCCAATTTGGCGAATTAATATTTGAACTCAAAGGTGTTAAGCCGCTCCAGGTGTCACCTTCTAAATTGCTATAGTAAATATCACCTCCGTTCACATCTCTGTAAACAAATAATTGTTGACCATCCGCGGAAATGCTAATATCTGCCTCATTATCATTGCTATTGATATTTGAACCAATAGACTTTGCTGTGGACCAGGTGCCATCACTCTTTTTATTACAGATGTATATATCTTCCAAAAATTGGTCATTTTCAGTTTTCTCTCCACCAGTGCTACCGGGCCTTCTGGAGGTAAAAATTAACGTTGATTCATCTGCTGAAATTACAGGACTGTAATCCGGAAATGCAGAGTTTACACTGTCACCAAGATTATTAATTGCAACAACGACAGAGTCTTTTATTAGTTCGATAGCATTAAAATTGGTCTCTACTTGTTTGCCAAGATCTGTACCTAGTTCTTTATTTCTATTTCCAACAATATCTTTTAATTTGTTGAAATAGGTGTTAGATTCATTGAATTTGTAATTCAAGCGGTAGGCTAAGCCTAATGAATAATAAGCAAGTTCGGGTGCTTTTTTTTCTTTTGGATCTTCAGGGTTGTAATTGTGAGAGACATTTTGCACAGCTTTTTCTAGAAATGCAAGCGCTTTGTTTTTTTCAGTAGCAGATTCCAAATAACAAATACCCATTTTGTAATTGATATTCGCATTTGTAGAGTCAATTTGGTAAGCCGATTTAAAATATTTTAATGCTAGTTGGTAGTTTTGTTCCAAAATAAGATAGTTCCCTTGCATAAAATTTTCACGATAATCCCCTTTGTCTCCTTGCGAAAAAGATAGGAGGGAGATAAAAGTAAAGAATACAAAAAAAATCTTTTTTTTCATAAATCAGAGCACCCGTTTAGAGTTCGAACGCAAATATAACATTTATGAGGAGTTGAGAAAACTTTTTGTGCTGAAAAATTAGAAAAAAAGCAGTTGCTCCCTCTTATATTAATTATGTATCAATTATTTCGGATTAACCTGTATTTTTATGTACTGATATTGTTCATAGGTAGCCTTATTTTCAACAGCATCTTTATTATAGTCAGGACCTTGCACAAGCGCCTTTGACTGGCTGAATGAAATTTGCGATTTATTCAATCCTTTTTTTATTAATGCCTTTAACACTTTATCTTTTGCATTTTTAGCTCTTAAATTCGCTAAGTTCTGATTGCTATTATATATCCGTGTGGGCACAGTAGATGCACTTGATTCAATGTTAATTTTAAATGTAGGATTGTTCAATAAACATTTTGTTAATTCGTCAATGAAGGCTTTAAAATCGGAAGCCTCTATGTCAATTTCCTTTTTATTATATTTAAAATACAACTGGAAGTTTGATTTTTTCGGATCACAAGGAGTTATCCCATTTATAGCAACAAGATCTTTAGAGGAATCTTTCTTAGAAACAGCAGTTGAATCTCCATAGAATGGGATCTCTCTCCTCAGAACTTGATAGCCTTTTCCTTTAGGAGCGTCTATTGTTTCACTAAAAATTTCTTTCCCGTTTATATTATAAATTGTTGTGTAAGATCCACCTATCGGGAGATTTGCTCCATATTTCCCGGTTGAACTATTTGCAGATAGATT
>JAPLDC010000475.1 GCA_026391935.1 Bacteroidota bacterium
ATTTGTCAGCAGGTTAATTTTATGTAAATTTCAAAAACTCAAAATAAAATCAGATTAAACAGCAAAAATATTTTTTACCTTTGAATACACATAAATTAAAAAAAATGGCAATTGAAAAAACAGATGTATTAGTTATAGGTGCAGGCCCGGCAGGTTGTATTGCAGCATCTATTGTCCACAAAAATGGCTTGAAAGTTCGTGTAGTTGAAAAAGTTAAATTTCCCCGTTTTGTGATTGGTGAAAGTTTATTACCTCGTGTAATGGATCACTTGGATGAAGCAGGTCTTTTAGAAGATGTAAAAGCGGCAGGATTTCAGGAAAAATTCGGAGCGAAATTTTTATTGGGTGATAAAGTTTGTGATTTTAATTTTGCTGATCAATTCAGTAAAGGCTGGACATGGACATGGCAAGTGCAACGCGCTCAATTCGATCAAATTTTAGCAAACGGTGTTGCCAAAAAAGGCATTCCTGTTGAGTTTGAAATGGGTGTAACTGCAATAAAATTCAATGAGGATGAATCATCGGTAACAACAGTTGAAGATGCAGATGGTAAAATTAAACAGATAGAAGCACGTTATATCATTGACTGCAGTGGCTACGGCCGAGTGATTCCTAACATGTTAGGATTAAATAAAGAATCGAGTCTTGACCCTCGAAAAACTCATTTTACACATTTTAAAGATCCTAACCGTCCGCAAGGAGTAGAAGGAAACAGGATAACTGTGATTGTACATCAACAAAAAGTATGGGTTTGGATCATTCCATTTTCTAATGGTATCACATCCGTTGGATTTGTAGGTTATCCCGACTATTTTAAAGATTTCCCTGAAGATACAGTTGAACGGATGAAAGCAATTGTGGCAGATTGTCCTCAATTGAGCGTGCGTTTTAAAGATCAAGAAATGGTTATGCCTCCAAGGACAATTGATGGATATTCCATCACCTCCACTAAATTTTATGATGACGGATATATTACTGCCGGAAATGCAACAGAATTTTTAGATCCTGTATTTTCTTCTGGAGTTACCTTCGCAATGGAATCAGGATCCGCAGCAGCGAAATTGGTCTGTAGAAAATTAAAAGGTGAAACGATTGATTTTCAAAAAGAGTATGTCGACTATATGATGCAAGGGATAAACACTTTCAGAACCTATGTAAACAGCTGGTATAATGGCGATCTTCATGAGATCTTTTTTTCAAAAGATCCTGACCCGGGAATAAAAAAACAAATTTGTTCCGTATTAGCCGGATATGTTTGGGATATGGAAAATCCATTTGTAAAAAAACATGAACGTGCTGTTAGTACACTTGCTAAAATAATTCGGATGCAAAAAAGCTCAGCTGCCGAAGAAGCTAAAGGGTAATCGATATCAAAATATTTTATATAAAAAGGAGATGAAAAACAGGCATCTCCTTTTTTGTTTTTATATTTAGACAATAGAAAATATTCAATGAAAATAAATATTATCGGAGGAGGTGTTTCAGGTTTAACTGCAGGGTGTTTTTTGCAGATGAACGGATTTGAAACACATATTTTCGAGAAACATTCTATTCCCGGAGGTTTATGCACGAGTTGGAAAAAGGGAGATTACACTTTTGATAGCTGCGCACATTGGATATTAGGCTCAGATGCTGGCTCTTCTTTTTATAAAATATGGTCGGAGATTCTGGATATGAAAAAAATAAAATTTCATAATCATGCTATTCGAGTTGAAGTAGGCACGAAGAATCACATGAATAAATACGGAGACAAAAATTTCAAACTCTATACAAATCTTACGCAGCTCGAAAATTACATGATCGATCTGGCACCTGAGGATGCCAAAGCGATCAAAGCATTCATTAAGCCAATGCGAGTAATGCAAAAATTTGACTTACCTCCTATCCTGGATGATCTTCCTTTTTTTCAATCAATGATCCGTGGAATAAAAATGGTGCGTTATCTCGAATTTTTATATTGGTTCTTGAAAATAAAAAACTACACAAATTTTACCTACGCAAAAAAATTTAAAAATGCCTTCCTCCGCGAAAGCTTTGAATTATTGTATGATGGAGAGGAAGTGAATATGATGGTCTTGACGATGCCATTATCTGTATTCGATAAAAAAAGCGCTGGATATCCGATTGGAGGTTCAATGGAATTTGCAAAAAATATTGAACAGACCTATATAAAATTAGGTGGCACAATGCATTATAAAACACCTGTAAAAAAGATAA
Organism: Bacteroidota bacterium; assembly: GCA_026391935.1. GTDB lineage: Bacteria > Bacteroidota > Bacteroidia > 2-12-FULL-35-15 > 2-12-FULL-35-15 > 2-12-FULL-35-15. The sequence goes on from JAPLDC010000475.1 coordinate 2,218, forward strand.
TTACTGAGCATGGACTTGCAAAAGGAGTATTGGTGAGGAACGATGTCTCGCACTTTTCTGACATAACACTTTCGGCTGCTGATTGGCATTATACAGTGTTTGAGGCGCTGGAAGGCAAATTTGTTGATCAACACATGTTGGATCTTCGTGACTTAAAAAAGTTTGATGTCTTTTATTCAGTGATGCAGTTTTCATTTGGAATAGGAAAAGAACTGAGCGACTTTCCTCACTTTTCAAGAATACCGCTGAATGAAGCAATCGTTTCTCCTGATGGGACAGAATATTCACGCTTTGAAGTTCACATTTATAATTATGATGATACGCTGGCACCAAAAGGAAAAACAGCTGTTACAGTTAGTTTTTACACTACGAATAGAGACTTTTGGATAGATGCACGAAAAAATGACCGTCCTAAATATCGAAAAGCCAAAGAAGAATTTACAAATAAAATTATTGAGCTTTTGGACATGCGTTTGGGAGGCATAAAAGAATTCATAGAAGTTATTGATGTTGCTACGCCTGCTACGTTCCAACGTTATACTGGCAACTGGAAAGGAAGTACTCAAGGATGGTTACCCGGGAAAAATCTATTGGCAAAGTCACCCGTAGGATTTAAATTACCGGGATTAAAAAACTTTTACTATTCTAGTCACTGGAATCAACCAGGTGGCGGATTACCTATCGCCATTAAAACGGGCAGAGATGTAGCGAAAGAAATTTGCAAAGCCAATAATGTAACGTTCAAGACTATTCCTCAAACGAAGTAAATTATCCTCCGATTAAACTTCAAAAAATTATCACGATAGTCACAACGTTTTATTATGATTTCCCAAAAGCAATATGAAGTTTTGTTGAAAAAATCAGAACGCTAAAAATCCGATTCCTATATGGAAGTTTACTAATTGTTCGCGTGTAATACGCATGTTTGCCTGATGACGAAAATAATCTTCCGTTGAATTAATAAATTCATCCCCTGCCATCAGCGTGATTATATTGAATTGAGGAGTTAAAGCAACTCTGATTCCATAATCCAAAACAATTTTATCGTTCAAAATACATTCTTTTCCAAAACTGTAAACAAACGAAACATTTTTAAATTTATACACTCCTTTGCCCAAAGTATAAAGTGTATCTTGACTTACATCTCCATTTACAGATTTTCGAAAATTATCTTTATCATATTTAACCGATTCAAACAACATCAGTACTTCCAATTTGCGGTACCTACCAGTAGGAGCAATGAATCCGGACTTGAAAAATTTTACGCCAAGACCAACATTCATTGAAGTAAGCAATACCGGTTTTGAAAAACCTCCTCCATATCTTGCCCCTTCAGGATAAGGATAATCAGAGGAGGAACTCGATAATAAGCCATTACTTCTACCTCGATCATAAGCAATGCCTGTTCTCAAATATTGTCCGGATAAACACACCATTCTTCTTTGTTTGTGTGCATATTCCAAATTAAAACAATGGGTATTATTAATGGTAAATGAAGCTTCATCTGAAGGGCCTGACTTTACAGGACCTGGGCCTTTAAATCCAGCCATGAAATAATTAGAATATCCGATTGTAAATCGTTTACCCATATATCCAGCTACCTGCCCATTTGCAACAATAGTAAAGAAAAATAAAAATAAAAAAATATTCGTTTTTTTCATTTATTAAAAAGCTAAAAAACTTAGTCCGATGTGAAAATTTACAAGCTGGTATTTAAACAAACGTGTATTCACATCATACTTAAATCGTTGCTCTGTGACAGTGCTATTGGGAGTTTCAATCAAAGTAGCCCCATCTGCAGTAAGTACCGCCCATACTCCTGCAGGAACAAATCCAAAACGAAAACCATAGTCAATCACAATTCTATCAAACAAAACACGCGATCGACCAATTGTATAGGTCAGAGCAAAAGTTTTGAAATGGTAATCCCCTGTTCCAATTACACCAGAAGCATTGGTAGATGAATTAAAATCATAATAGGTGAATGCAGTATTCTGATATGTAAAATGATTGAACATCAATAATAATTCTAACTTTTTATATTTCCCAATTGGAGCAAGTGAGCCTGATTGAAAAAATTTAAATCCCAAACCAACATTATAGGAATTCACATTCATTGGTTTGTATGGTTTTGGAGCATATCTATAATCGTAGTAAGCATAACTATTATCAAAGGAATTAATTTTCTGAACACCTAAATCGCCCGGGTCTACTCCTGTATTCGAATTTTGAAGCGACAAACAAAAATTAGTTCGATTTTTTATTGTATATTCTAAATTAAGACAATGTGTTGTATTGACACCTCTATTTCCGCTGGGGCTAATAGCATTTGCGGTTGGCCCAATCGCTGACACCATAAAATAATTAGAATATCCTATTGAAAATCTTTTTCCCATATAACCGGCAATCTGAGCATTTGAATACACAGTTATAAAAAATAAAAAAGTAAAATATCTGAAACGCATATTATTTAGGTTTTTTAGTAACATACATTAAAGAATTATATACAAATGATGTTATCAGATCGGTATTATCTTTTGAATTAGTGTAGCGCGTTTCATATTTCATCACTTCACCGGTTTCAAGATTAAACAAAATAAAAAAATAGGTGTTATGGGATCTTCTTGCTTTTTCATTATATATACCTGTCCAAACTAAATACTTTGTCCCGTATTTCTCAATTAAAGACTTCATTTCATCCGTTCCAACAACTAATTCCTCAGGATTATCACCATGATTAAAACGCTCTGTCATCCAATCATTCAAAATACTATTCAAATTATAACGATCCATATCACCAGTCGTCATATTTTTAGTACCAATCATATCATAATTTAATTTCAATTTAGCAGCACATTTTTTTTGGATCTCAGCCAATTTAACCTGTTTGTCCTCCGATTCAAAATAGTTAATCATATCATTACCGCCAACAGATTTAACTTTCATATAAAAAGGTTCTAGAAATAATACTTTATCTACACCTAACAAAGTGTATTTGTTTTTATTTTCTTTTGCTATCTGATCCTCAATTTTTCTTCTCTCTTTATACGTTAAATTATCTTTTTTTATTTCAGCTTTATGTGTCAAACCACGAGCAGCCTTGGTATAGCGTTTTACAAATTCATTATCCTGAAGGAGGCCAACAAAAGCATATTTTGTGAAATTTTCATCAGTATCAATTTCAACCTTCTGTTGTTGCTTCTTTATTTTAGAATATTTACTTTCCTCAACTGTTGTATCGACATTCGTTACGGGAATTTTTGCAGTATCGATAAATTTCAATTGTGCCTTCGTGGATTTTGAAAAATCACCAAGATACAGTTGATTTGCGTTTACCATTTCTGAAAATAGGCTGTCTGTAAGCATAGACAGAACAGCATCATCAGGATTTTTTTTATGCGCTTTATAAGTGTATGACAAAGCCACAGTATTTAACTCTTTTGCATCCAGATTATCCAACATATAATAAAGTCGCTGAGAAGCTCCTCAATTTTATCATAATCAGGAATTGAGTAACTTTTTGAAGAAAGCCTTGCATTATTAGCTGCACTAAATACATAATTTGATTTATACCTTTTAGAGCCTGATTTACTTATAGCAATGTTGTATAAAGCTTTTGCTACAATTTTTTTTAGGTATACATTATCAGGATACTTTTCTAAAAGTATGTAAGCAGCATAAATAGCATTTACATAATCTCTGTCAACAAGATATAATCTACAAGATTCAAAACGAGCGATCTCTCTTGCCTTTTTAAATTCCTCTTCCGATACAATGTATTTTTTACGAGTAGATTCGTCTGATACAGTCAGATCTGGTTCAATTGCCGCTCTTCTTTTTCTGATATTCGGGTGCGTACTTTTCGTATCATCATAATCATCATTCGATTTTATTGCTGCCGTTTTTTTAAGGAAAACTGTATCAGGTAAGATCAAATAGTCATCCTCAAAAAATGATTTTTTAAAATCCACCAGCTCGAATGGTAAATAGGAATATTGTAAAACATCAAATGCACCAAATAATGCTTTTACGCTATACCCTGATTCTTTGATCCTAACTAGGCCTTCTGCATCCGCTTCTGTTTCATTTTCCTGAGAGAAACGATATTTTGCGATATCACGTGCTTCATATGAACCGTTTTCATAGGTACTCGTCCCTCTATCTAATTTGATATTTTCGATATACTGATTTACAGAATGCTTTTTCACAACGTGAGTAATTTCATGAGCAAGGACATACGCCAACTGAGCTTCATTTTCGAGCTGAGCAAGCAATCCGGCATTTACGAAAATAAAACCTTTATCAAAAGCATGAGCGTTTACATCAGGAGATTTTGTAACATAAATATGAATTTCTTTCCGGAGTTCAGGGTCATTTTTCAATAACTCATCAGCTACTTTATTGACATAGATTCCGAGAGGGTCGTTTATCAATACATCGCCACTCAACAGCAGATCTCTCAAAAAATAATTGCTAGAAGTAATAAATTGTTGCTTTGCAATTCGATCTGTTCCATAACCAACAGTTTTCAATTCTTCCTCAGATAATGCGCGGGCCGTTTTCAAAAACTCTTCTGGCAATGCCCCTGATGATTTTAATGGGGTATAATCAGTTGCATATTGTCCATAGGAACCTTTTGATAATAGAAATACTAATATCCCAATGAATAATGATTTTTTTAAAGAGTTGTAATTCATATTTCTAATTTATAATTTGATCTTCTTTTTTTCAAAAAAATTATTTTATTTCAATTGAGAAAAGCATATTTTTTTTCTTTTTACGCTCAACGGCAACAAGATTATTTTTTTTGCCATCTACAAAATTTCGCATATATAAATTGGTTTCAAATTGATTTGCTTCACCTAAATTATATTTAGTGATCTCACCTTTTTCATTGATATCAACGGCTGCAATAAAACCACCCATACGACTCTGATGCACTTTTGGAGCTTCATTTTCTTTTAAGGAAAAATTATCAATATGATCTAAATAAAATATGTGTATATGGTTTCCTTTTACGGCAGATGAAATAGAAATTCCGACACCGGCAGCGCTTGCTTCGTGTTGAGATTTTGGAATCTTTTTTATCCAAGCCAAATTACCGGCAGGGTCTATACTGAAAATAACCAGATCTCTTGCATACGTATTATACGTTGTATGAGTTGTTTTTCCATCATAATATGTACTTACAACAGTAAAATAAATTTCGGAAACAATCACTGTTGAGCCATTTTCCAAAAAATGTATTTTTTGTATTTTTAAATCATTGATACCAAGATCCCGTTTTTCATTCCCCTCATTTTTCTTTTCTTTTTTCTCTAATTTTTCTTTTTGTCTGTCGGTCATAAAAGATTTAATAAGATCAGAAGGAATCTCATAATAGCCACCACCTAATTTTGCAAATTTCCCACTAGCAGCATCTAATTTTACCATAAAAGCACCATCAATAGAAGGATTTCCTTTTTTTGAATAAAATCCGGCAACAACAATATTGTTTGATTTGTCTTCGTATAAGTAGGTACTTTTAGGAGTATAATCATCAATTTTTAGTTCAATAATTTTAGGATCCTTTTTATCTTTACTATAAACTAAGATCTCAAAATGACTTCCGCCATCTCTACCTTCTGCATCAGTAACACTAATTAAATAATACAATTTGCCATCATTGGAAACTTGATAATCGATAGGACTCATTTTTGCCTCTGTATAGGGCATTTCATATTCCCCACCCCAAATTTGCTTCATATTTTCATCAAACATATAAAAGCCAAATTCCTGTTTATTTAATACATCACGTTTTTCTCTATTAAAAAGATTGTAAGAATAAAACAATTTTGTTTTGTCATTTGATGTTGAGGCAGAATAGCCGTAACCACCATATATGATGCCTCTTGATGACTGAAACAATTTTATTGGATCACTTGTAAGTTCTAATGATCCGGGAGAAAATTCAACTGCTGAAATACCTTCTGTTTTAGTATCTTTAAATACTTCTCTGACAAAAACGTAGGACTTTTTATTCATCACAACAACTCTGTCAAAATAAGATTTCTTACTAGGAAAAAGTGATTTCACATTTGGGTTCGAACTTGTATTTAAAGTCAAGTCAGAAGAAAAAAGTTGAAATCCAATCTTATTTAATTTTTCTCCTTTCGCATAGGTCAGCAAAACATCACCATTATTATAAGGATTGGTTTGTGACAAAGGCAAGCCTTTCGCACTTTCAAACTCAACCGAATGATCAATTTTGTAAGGACTTTTTTGAGAAAATAAGCAGTTACTAAACAATATCAAACCGATAAACGAATGGAAAATTTTAGATTTCATATTTTATGTTTTAATTTGACTACAATATAATAAAAAATCCCGCTTCCAAGACAGGAAACGGGATTAATTAAATATGATAAATATTCTATTTTTTAGCTTTCATTGCTTTAGCCATTGAGGCTCCAACAGTTTTACCAGCTTTTGCATAGCATTCTTTAATAGCATTAGAAGGATCAAAATCCCAATCACTTCCACCCATTAATATACCTTGAGCAGTCATAAATCCTTTAGCCATTACTTTACCTGTAGCTGTTTCAATCCAAGTAATTTCATATTTACAAAATGGATTTTGTTTCATAACCACAGAATTAAAACCAGGTTCCATTACTAACGTTTTTACAACAACAGTATATTTTGCATCTTTTTGACCTTTTGCAGCAGAAGCATTCGTTTTCCCTTTTAGTAACATTTTATTAATCAATTCATCAAACATTGGTTCGTAAAGGTTCGTTTTATTATTGTTCCATTTTTCTGCCCATCGATCTCCTTTTCCTGGTTGTTTTTCATTCCCTTTTGTAACTTTTTCTTTCAAATATTCAGCTTCTTCTTTTTTACCCACCAGCATACCATCATAATTATACTCAATATTAACCTTTGTTTCTCCGGCAAGGAAAGATAATTTTTTATCTCCTTCAGTCATTTTTTGCGCTTTTACAGACAAACCCATAACGGATATAAATCCTGCTATCAATAATAATTTTGTTTTCATATAAATTAGTTTTAGTTAGTACTCCATGCAAATATATAAGAATAAAATTCTAATAAAAATGTTTTTTCGTTGATTAAAAAATCTGATTTGCAAAAAAATCAATATGTAAAGATCATTTTTAGATGCCGCATTTCATTTTTAACGGAATTTTGCTTTAAGTATTTCTCCTTCAATAAAAATTAGATCCCTTTTCACCTTTTATCAAAGAAAACAACAGGTTTTCTGCTTAACTCAGGAAATTGAATTTTATTAATAAGCGCAACATCCTCAAACTTTATTTGTGGTGCAACGCGCAATTTTGCTCTGAAATGATCAAGGATTATTTTTTCGAAATTTTCCGGAATAGCTTTACAGCCAATACGAATTAGGATTTCATCGGTGCCGATATCATTGGTGAAAACTTCCACAATATAATTTGTCACCCCTTCAATATTATTTAAGATATCGTATAAGGCAGGCGGATAAAGTGTTGTACCTTTATATTTGATCATTTGTTTCCTGCGGCCAACGATTGGTCCCAAACGAATAGTTGTAAGTCCGCAGCTGCAAGGCTCAGAATAATGTGAGCAGAGATCGCCTGTTTTAAAACGCAACAAAGGCATTCCCTCAACTCCTAAAGTAGTGATGGTTACTTCTCCCGCTTCGCCATCCGAAACAGGATTATTGTCTTCATCCAAAAATTCCACAATTACCAATTCGGGGTGATGATGACCACCTTTCCCGGCAGCACATTCGGTAAAGGCAGCACTCATTTCGGTACTTGCATAAGTTGAATACAATTTAATATCCCATTTATCTTTTATCCGCTGACCGAGTGTTGTTAAACTGAAATCCTCGTTTCTTAAGGCTTCTCCGATGCAGATGGCTTTATTGATTGACGTATTTTTATAATCAATTCCATTTGCCTCAGCATATTCGATCAATTTCAATAAAAAAGAAGGAACAGTTACAAAAGCAGTCGGATTTATCCGTTTGATCGTGTCCCATTGTAATTCGGGAATTCCACCACCAACACGAACTACAGCTGCACCAAGTTTTCTTATCCCCAAAAAATAAGCCAATCCTGCCATAAAACGTTTATCAAGCGTGGTCATCAATTGGAAAATATCATCACTTGTAGAATCGGCACATTCAAAGGAAATACATTCATTATAGGCAAGCCTATCCAGATCTTTATCTGTCATCGGAAATAAAACCGGATCTCCTAATGTACCTGAGGTAGTGATATAATCAATTATTTTACTTGGAGGTACACAAATAAAATCATCATTATGATTTTGAATATCGTCTTTTGTAGTAACCGGAATTTGTTGTAAATCTTCTAACGTTTTTATTTTAGAAATATCGATGTTATGTTTCTTAAATAATTCGGAATAGAATTTTGATCGTTCAGAAATATATTGAAACAAAGCCGGCAACTTTGCCTCTTGGTGTTTCTTCTGTTCTGACAATGATTTTGTTTCTATCTCCGGGATCATACTAATAGTTCAAAGTTTAAAGTTTAAAGTATTATCAATGCTTATTTGGAACGCTAATCTTTTAGATTAAAAATAATTTCTTTTATTATGATATACTAAATACCCCTAACCCCTCTCAAGAGGGGAATGAATTCTGCTACGATATTATCTATCACTACCTACAACTTTCTAAATTAAACTTTGAACTAGCCTTCGAGTACAACCGTTGCCATTGCAAAATCTTTCACATGCGATAATGAAACATGAATGCTCTTGTCTTCCAGGGGAATCTCGTGGAGTTCTACCAAATGTTTCAGATTGGAGC
>JAPLDC010000117.1 GCA_026391935.1 Bacteroidota bacterium
GGTTCAACAGGTGTAGGAGTAGCAGGAGCAACGGGTCCGACAGGAGTTGGAACAGCAGGAGCTAATGGAGCCACAGGTGCAACCGGAGTGACAGGTGTTACCGGAGCAACGGGAGCAACAGGTTCTTTTACCACAAATGCATGGGGAATATTAGGAAATACAGGGACAACAGCAACAACAAATTATATAGGAACAAATGATGCACAGGATTTTGTAACGAAAACATCTTCCGTTGAACGATTGAGAGTTTTTGGTTCCGGACTAGGTCCACAAGTAAGAATTACAAATTCTTTAGGACAAGTAGGTTTACAGGTTGATGGTAATGATCCTTCTTATTCTAGCATTTATATAAATGCAACAGGAGGAGGTTCACCAACCTATGGCTATTTGCAAAGTGGTTTGCTAAAAGGAAGTCATAGTATTAATCCGGCAGGAGATTGGCATTTGGATGTTAATGGGTCTACACGGTTAACTGTATTGGCTGGTGGAAATGTAGGAATAGGGACAGCTTCACCTGGAGCAGGCTTAGTTGTTGCAGCTCCGGCGTTATGGCAATCTTCAATTGGGATCCAGAATACTGGTGGTGGAACTGAATGGAGATTAGCGTCTGATGTTGATGGTGGTTTCAAACTCATAAAGATACCAGGTACCACTTTTGTGGCAATGTCTGTTGAACCTGTTGCCGGTGAAGTGACAATTAATAACTTGGCTCCAGGTGGTACTGTTGTTGCCAATGCTGCCGGAAAATTATCTGTTGTTACAGGTTCTCCTCTTACAAGTACAGGAACAGTAAATTATATTCCTAAATGGGGTACCGGTGGAACAAATTTAACTTCAATATCTAATGTATACGATGATGGATCAAATGTTGGCATAGGAACGGCTTCCCCGATTAATAAACTTTCTGTTCACTCAAATGGATATACTAAAGCTAATATTCATTCATATATCACTACTTCAAATTCACCGGGCTCTTTAGAACTAGGTTTTGCAAGAGGTTCAGAGGCTGCAAAGTCGGCAATTCTTAGCGGTGATGCAATCGGTCAATTAGAATTTGCAGGATATAACGCCGGAGGAAGTTTTTCACAGGGAGCATGGATCACAGCAATTGCAAAAGAAAACTTTTCTGCAGCAGCCAGTGGTACACAATTGGAATTCATGACTCATGATCTTGGCTCTAACTCGAATTTTATCAGAATGGTATTAAGTCCGGATGGTTCTCTTGTTGTTGGAAATACTACCCCTACATCTAAACTGGAAGTATGGGGTGCTGGTACAACAAGTGCTACCTCCTCATTCTTTGCGAGAGATAACTCAGGTAATCCTGTACTACAAACTACAGATGATAGAAGAGTTTTGGTGGGCAGTACAGGAGCGTCAAATGGAAGATTTCAAGTATGGGGTTTTGGAAATACAAGTGCAACAACAGCTATGAATATTGTAAACTCAAGCACTACTTCAATGTTCATGGTTCGTGATGATGGTGTTGTTGGAATAAGTTCTACTAGTCCTTTTACAAATGCAAAGCTTGATGTAGTTGGTTCTAATGCTGCTACGGATGGTTTAAACGGAGTTTATGTAGATATCCAAAATAGTAGTAATGCAACTAACAATACTACAGGTATTCGTTTCACAGGAAGTTCAATAAATAGCTATAAAAAAGTCGCAATCCTTGTTCCATATTCCGGAGGTAGCTGGGGTGTAAGTGATATGATGTTTGCTTTAAACGGTATCAGCAGTTCTAATGTTGTGAGCACGGCTGACGCGCGGATGACCATTAAAGGGGTAACAGGGAATGTAGGAATTGGAACTACAACTCCTGGTAGCAAATTGGAAGTAAATGGTAATATTGTTAACAGCAATCCATCTACCGGATATTTGGCACTTACAGGTGACTTACCAGGGTATGCAGTTTCGACTTATCCAACTGTTAAAACAAGTAGTTCTACCATGTATTTTAGTGCTGGAGGTATTTATTCAGCATATATGTCAAGTGGTGGGGTATGGACAGTTGTATCGGATAGAAATAAGAAAGAAAATATTAAAGAACTTGATCTGAAGGAGATATTAAATAAAATTGACCAATTGCCTATTACGCAATGGAATTATATTTTTGAAAAAGATTCAGTTCAGCATATAGGTCCAATGGCTCAGGATTTCCATGCCTTGTTTGGATTAAATGGCAGCAGTGACAAAATGATCTCTACTACTGACCCTGCCGGAGTTGCTTTGGCTGGTGTAAAAGCGTTGAGCGTGAATGCAAAAGAATTACAGCAAACAATAGAGAATTTAAAAGCAGAAAATGCTGAAATCAAAAAACAATTGGAGGCTCAACAAAAGCAAATTCAATTGTTATTGGATAAATCAGAAATAATAGAAAAGAAATAGAAAAGATATTACATAAATAAATTCATCATGAAAAAATCGGTATCACTATTAGTATTGTTTTTATTAGGAAGAATGATATCCTATTCACAAGCTCCACCAGAAGGTATAAATTATCAGGCAGTAGCTC
>JAPLDC010000421.1 GCA_026391935.1 Bacteroidota bacterium
GTCTACTGATTTTATTTTTGACGGTGAAAAGGGAAGTGAATATATTGAAACAGATATTCCTAAGCCACAAAGTTATTATGCCCTTTCTAAATTTGAATCTGAAAAGATCTTGCAGAAAAGTAAGATCAACTGGTCCATTGCACGTACCATCATCGTTTATGGGATAGTTGATAATATGAGTCGATCCAATATTGTTTTATGGGCGAAGGATGCTTTAACAAAAGGACAAAAAATAAATGTGGTGGATGATCAAGTTCGTTCTCCTACCCTTGCAGAAGATCTTGCAGATGGTTGTATTTTGATCGCTGATAAAAAAGCGAAAGGGATCTACCATTTGTCAGGTCCTGAAACAATGAGTATTTTGGATTTAGTATATAATGTCGCTGATTTTTGGAAGCTCGATAAATCAGTAATTACGCCATCTAAATCTGATACGCTTAATCAAGCGGCTAAACGTCCGCCTCGTACCGGACTTGATATCAGCAAAGCAAGAAAAGAATTAGGATATGCTCCACATTCATTTCTTGAAGGACTGAAAATTTTGGATGAGCAACTGAAAAATTAAATACGAATTCCTAATACAAGAATATCATCAACCTGGCTGATATCTTTTTTCCAATCGTTTAAGCTTTTTTCTAACAGCGCCTCTTGCTCTGGAATAGGCTTGTTATGTATTGAAAGTAACAGGTCCTTGAAACGTTTTGTCATGAATTTTTTACCGCTCTCGCCACCAAACTGGTCTGCAAATCCATCCGTGAAAACATAGATCATGTCATGTTTTTTTAATTCAATGGTATGACTTTTAAATTCCTGATCATTTTCTGTCGTTCCGCCTATCGCTGCCTTGGTGGGCGTTATTTCATGTAATTTATTATCACGGATATAATATAAAGGACGATTTGCTCCTGAATATTCCAATGTATTATTTTTCAGATCGAAAATACAAAGTGCAATGTCCATTCCATCCCTAGACATAGAATTTTGTTCGTTTTGTCGTAATGCTTTTTTTACACCTTTGTTTACAGAAGATAAAATAGTGGATGTATGACTTAATCGTTTTTCTAAGGTAGCATGATTTAATTCGTCAATGCCAATCAAACTCATAAACGCTCCCGGTATCCCGTGTCCTGTGCAATCTGCGGCAGCCAATAATAGCTTTCCATTTTCGTGTTCAGCAAACCAATAAAAATCCCCGCTTACAACATCTTTTGGTTTATATAATCCAAAAGCTTCTGGTAAATGTTTTAATATAATAGAGGGATTCGGAAGTCTTGCTCTTTGAATTTGTTTGGCATAATTTATACTATCAGTAATGTCTTTATTCTTAACTTCAATTTCTTTATAAGCCAATGATAAGGATGAATTGGTCTTCTTCTTTTGCATGTTACTTCTGAATAAGCTGATCGCAAAAACAATGATCATCATGCAAAAGATCATCATGTAGAGTTTGAATTTTTTATCCTGGGCCGATTTTTCCTCAGATAATGTTTTATCTTTTTCCAAGGAATTGATCATCAATTCTTTTTTCTCAGATTCGTATTTCGCAGACATTTCATTTATTTGCCTGCTATTTTTTTCATTGTATGTTGAATCTTTAAGATCAGTATAAAGATTTAAATATTTAAATGCATTTGCAAAATCAGCTCTCCGGGAATATGCTTCTGCTAATAGTTTATAGTCGGAAGAAGCGATGGTCTTGTAATCGAATTTTTCTGCAATGGCTGCCGATTTTTCAGCATATTCAATGGTCTTGAAATAGTTGCCGATTTTAAAATAACAATCCGCCAAACCGTAATTTCCTTCTGCGAAATTAAATTTATCCTCAATCAATTCATGAAATTTTATTCCAAGCATAAAATTTTCAATAGCAAGATCATATTGTTTCATTGATACATAAACATTCGCCAAATTTCCATACCCGATAGCTAGTCCTTTAGTGCTTTTTATCTCTTGGGATAATTTTATTGTGAGTTTGCAGTATCTAATTGCTTCGGGATAATCGCCCAATATTTTTTTTGTAATACCGATGTCGTCATAATTTGCAACCATTTTGCGCTTTAATCCGAGCTGTGTATTTATTTCTAAAGATTTATTATAATATTCAATCGTCTTTTTATAAAGTCCTTGTCCCTGATAGATCCAGCCAATGTTTCTATAACATTCAGCCATGCCGGCCTTGTCATTTAATCCTTCATAAATATGTAATGCTTTGAAATAATAGTCGGAGGAACTTGCATAATCTCCTGTGAACAAATTCAGATCACCAAGATAATTCAGACATTCTCCAATCTTGTTTTTATCCCCTGTCTTTTGGGCTAGAGCGTATGCAACATTTGCGTAATCAAATGCTTTTAATCGGTCTTTGATTTCGTATCCTCTGGCTATGGCAATTAAATAGGTGATTTTTGCTGTGTCAAGTGTTGAATTATTTATGAGCGTTTGAATTGAATCAATACGACTTTGGAATGACATCGAATCTTTTGAAGTAGCCTTTGAATAATTAGGAAATAATAGGAAGCAGATGGATATAAAATATATCATCTTCAGTAAATGGGTTCTATATTTAGATCTTTTTTGCACCTTATAAATACTTAAATCCTATCACTAAAATATCATCAACTAGTTCTAATTAACCTTTCCAATTTTCAATCGTCTAATCCAAAAAAATCTACAGAGTTATCATTGAGTCATGTTGAATATTCTGCAACAATTCTTTGAATTTTTTTGTCATTAATTTCTTCCCGCTTTCTCCACCAAATTGATCTGCAAATCCATCAGATGATAAATAGATCTTATCATTTTGCTGTAAAGTTAATACATGATTTGTAAAAATTCTCTTTTCTTCCTGTTGAATTCCTCCGATAGGAAATTTGTCTGCTTTTATCTCCTGCAAAATATTATTTGTAATATAATAAAGGGGTCTGTGAGCACCCGAATAATGCAATTGGTCTTTTGTGATACTGATGATTGCAATGTCCATTCCGTCATTAGTTTCTGACGCGTTTTCCTTTTGTTTTAATGCAGTTCTTACTTCTTCGTGTAATTCGTTTAATATCAAATCGGGTTGTGTTAGACCATTTTCAAGGACTAATTTATTCAGAATATTACTGCCGATCATACTCATTAATGCACCAGGAACACCATGCCCTGTGCAATCAGCAACAGCGATTATTTTCACACCTTTGTGTTCTGCAAACCAATAAAAATCGCCGCTGACAATATCTTTTGGTTTAAATAATACAAACGAGTCAGTGAAAATGGAGTTTAATAAAGTTTGTTCGGGAAGGATTGAATCTTGTATCCTTTTAGCATAATTTATACTGTCAGTAATATCTTTATTTTTTTCTTCTATTAATTTTTTCTGTTCAACAATTTCATGAGTTCGCTCTTCTACCTGAATTTCTAAAACCTCATTTTGTGTTGCGAGTATTTTTTGTTTTTCTTTCTCTTGCTCGATACTTTTTTCAGAAAGCTCTTCCACCTCGATTAGTTTTTTTGAAAGATTTTTGCTTGTAACAGCAAAATCACGTGCAAGGTAAACACTCATAGAAACAGGAATCCCTAAAATAGTCAGAACAAGTAATCCGATAAGAAAAATACCTCCCGGATCTTCACTGCCAATTGTAAATCCTGTTCCTAAACCTAAGGCATTTTTTAGTAGAACGATCAGAATAAGGATTAAAAAACTTATTGCAGCAATACAAACGGCCCACGCCCCTTTTTTCTTTTTTATGATTGCTTTAAAAACTTCAATAGATGATATAATTGTGGTCATACAAACGAAAGAAAATGAAAGGATACGTGGCTCAACTCTTAGTAGTTTTAGTAGCAGGATAAATCCTAAAATTCCCGTGATAATCCAAAATAATTTTGGAATTTTTGAGTGAAAAAGTGAAAAGATAAAACCGAGTAAGGCGGTAAAGAAGACCGGAAGCATAAAATACAAAATGAATGTTAGTTTGCTTATAGAGTCGGGGCTTGAATTGTAATTTGTGATAGTTGGAAAAAGAAAAATATAACTGAAAAGTAAAATGAATACACTGTAATATAAGTTAGATTGCTGTGCTCTGTAAAACAGAAAAAGCAGAAAGTGTACAAAAGCAAGCGTGATGAAGAAGGTAAATAGGAAAATGAAAATGACAGTTAGGTCATGCAGATCTTTTAAGTAATTATTTATTCCGAAGTCTGCTTCTGCAATCGCCACTGTATATCCTGCATCATCTTCTAGATAATTATCATACATTTCCGCGGCTGTTTGATTGGAATATCTTACCGCTAAAAGATGTGATCCAGATGAATCGAAAGAAATGATGATGGGTTCATTATTTGGAGAATATTTTTCTTCTTTCTTTTTTTCAATTGATGGTGTTCCAAACGAATGAAAAAGTTTTCCGTCTAAATAAAATTCAGAGGCACCATGCTGCGACACCAACAGTACAAATGTTTTTTGAACCATTTCTTTCGGAACAAACAGGTGTAATCTGAACCAACCAATTCCTTGAAATTTTATTTTTGAAAGGTCTGATGATTGTATTTCCGTGGTGGTGCTTTGCCATAAACTATCATTTGTAGTTGGCTCGGCCCAAGTAATATCATCTCCGGATTGAAACTTCCAAAATTTGTTCATTTGAAGAACTTTGGAAGAATCTGTAAATTTTGAAATTACAAATTCTGATCCATGCTGGGCAAAAAGAGCAAAGGGTAGAAAAAAAAGAAAGAGAGAGACTACTTTTTTCATTATTCAAATATAGAACATCTAAAATTAAAGGTGAAAAAAATATTCAATTTCCTCTTATGCAAAGGTGCCTGAAAAATAACAAAGCAAGGAAAGGCACGCAATTTTTTTTAATACAAAATAAAATTATAAATTTTTATTCCAATTGCAGCAAGTCTTGCAGCGGAATCTATGATCAAATAACGACCTTCGATTTAGGAACATTAAGTTAAAAAATTCTATAATTTAGAATGTTCATAATGTTAGTAAAAATAGGGAAACGGATTTTATATATTTGGATTTCTAATTAAAACTTGTATATATTTGGAATTCATACAAAACAATAAAATATGGCAAATCTTCATATAAGAAAACCACTAGACAAATTAATGGTGGAGGCTGATGACAGTGAAAAAGGATTAAAGAGAACACTTGGGGCAGGAAACTTAATTGCATTAGGAATAGGCGCAATCATTGGTGCCGGATTATTTGTTAGGACAGCTTCAGCTGCTGCTAATAATGCAGGCCCTTCAGTTACTATTGGATTTATAATTGCTGCAATTGGCTGTGCTTTTGCTGGTTTATGTTATGCAGAATTTGCATCTATGATACCAATTGCAGGAAGTGCATACACTTATTCTTATGCTACAATGGGCGAATTGGTTGCATGGATTATTGGATGGGATCTTGTTTTAGAATATGCTTTAGGTGCCGCTACAGTTGGTATTGCATGGAGTGAATATTTAAATAAATTATTAGAATATTTTGGAATGCATATACCATATGAATGGTGTCATTCTCCTTTTGAAAAAATTACCGATGCGGCTGGTGTTGTCACAGGTCATGGAATGATGAATATTCCTGCTTTATTTATTATTGCACTCCTTTCTTTTCTTTTAATAAGAGGCACAAAAGAATCTGCTTGGGTAAATGGAATTATTGTTATTACTAAGGTTGCAATTGTAATATTGTTTATTCTTTTTGGTTGGTCGTATATGAACCCAATTAATCATACTCCGTATATTCCAGAAGCAACAACGTATATAGACACTCAAGGGATTGGTCATAATTATGGTGGTATTATGGGGATTTTAGGAGCTGCAGGAGTTGTGTTCTTTGCATTTATTGGATTCGATGCCGTTTCCACTGCAGCACAGGAAGCAAAAAATCCTAAACGCGATATGCCCATTGGTATATTAGGGTCATTGGTAATATGTACGATTCTATATATTTTATTTGCTCACGTATTAACTGGAGTCGCATCAGTTGATGATTTTAGGCATCAAGGTAGAGAAGCTTCAGTAACTTTTGCAATAAATACCTATATGCTTAAATATGGATGGCTAGCAAAACTTGTAACTGTTGCAATTTTAGCAGGATTTTCTTCAGTAATATTAGTAATGTTAATGGGACAATCTCGCGTTTTTTATTCGATGAGTGTGGATGGGTTAGTTCCAAAAGTATTTTCTGATTTACATCCTAAATATAGAACACCTTACAAATCGAATCTTTTCTTTTTAGGATTTGTTGGATTGTTTGCTGCTTTTGTTCCTGGTGATATTGTTGGTGATATGACAAGTATAGGAACATTATTTGCATTTATTTTAGTTTGTGCCGGAGTTTGGATAATGCGAGTTAGACATCCGGAGGTTCCTCGTCAATTTAAAACACCGTTAGTTCCATTGATCCCAATTTTAGGAATAATAGTTTGTGGAGCTATGATATTTGGCTTGGGTTGGCCTAATTGGGCTCGATTGGGCGTTTGGATGGTTATAGGGTTGATCATTTATTTTGCTTATGGAATCAAAAACAGTAAACTGAATAATCCTGATAAGGATAAAAAATAAAGAATTATTTAAATAAAAAATGGACGGTTCATTCCGTCTTTTTTTTAAAACATATAACAGAAAGATTTTTAAAATCATTGTTATTCATAAAAACCATAAAAAATCTGCGTTCCTGTTTTTAGGATGTTAATATGAAAGAAGATCAACCGGAATTAAAACGTGTACTAGGTTTAGTTGATGCAACCATGATCGTTGCCGGATCAATGATCGGTTCCGGAATTTTTATTGTTAGTGCAAGTATGTCGCGTGCAGTTGGTTCAGCAGGGTATTTACTTTTACTTTGGATAATTACAGGAGTGATAACGGTGCTGGCGGCGTTGAGTTATGGCGAATTAGCTGGTATGATGCCCAAAGCAGGCGGTCAATTCGTTTATATTCAAAGAGCTTTTGGTAATTTAATTTCTTTCCTTTACGGGTGGACGGTTTTTACTGTTATTCAAACTGGCGTTATCGCTGCTGTTGCCGTGGCTTTTGCAAATTATACCGCAATATTTTTTCCTGAACTACAAAGACAGATCATTTCAATTGCTGATGGTGCATTTGTAATTACCTGGAAACAGATCTTAGCGATCATCTCCATTTTGCTGCTCACTTTTTCAAATACTCGTGGTATTAGAAATGGAAAATTAATTCAACTTGTTTTCACCTCTACAAAATTGTTTGCCTTATTTGCACTGATAGTTCTGGGAATAGCGATGGCTTTCAAAAGCAATACCTTGGCAGAAAATTTTAAAAATGCATGGGATGCCAGTACAACAACAATAAATAAAGATGGCTCGATAAGTATTTCTCACCTTGCAGGATTTGCTTTGATCGGTGCGATGGGTTCAACTATAATAAATTCTCTTTTTTCTGCTGATGCCTGGAACAATGTTACCTTCATTGCTGGTGAAATAAAAGATCCTAAAAAAAATATTCCACGTAGTTTGTTTCTGGGAACGCTCCTTGTAACTGTATTGTATATTTTAGCCAATGTAGCCTATCTGGCTTTACTTCCTTTGAAGGGAGACCCTTTGGCCCATGATGTTTTCGGACAAGGTATCCAGTTTGCAACAAATGACAGAGTAGGAGCAAGCGCTGCTACAATGATCTTTGGAAATGTTGCATTGTTAATCATGGCCGGACTGATCATGATCTCGACTTTCGGTTGTAATAATGGATTGATTTTGGCCGGAGCAAGAGTTTATTATGCAATGGCTAAAGAGAAGTTATTTTTGAAGAAAGCAGGGACCTTAAATTCAAACAATGTTCCTTCTTTTGCTTTATGGACTCAATGCGCCTGGGCTTGTGCACTATGTCTTTCCGGCACATACAGCGACTTAGTGAACTATTCGACTTTTGCTTCAATGATTTTTTATATCGTTACAATTGCTGGTCTTTTTGTACTGAGAAGAAAAGAACCTGATGCAGAGCGCCCTTATAAAGCTTTTGGATATCCTATTATTCCCGCACTCTATATTTTGTCAGCTTTAGCTATTTGTACAATATTAATTATTTATGATGGTAGAAATACCGGATTCGGTCTTATTTGTGTTGTTATAGGCATTCCTGTTTATTATTTCACGCAGAAGCGTCCCGCGCTCAACTAAACAATAAATTACTGCTCCAATTTAATTACTGCTCCAACACGTATTAATGCAATGCTTGTCGAAATTGACAACTGTTGAATTGTATAATAAATTATTAACTAATAATTGGAGTAGTAAATTTATGAAAAACATTTTCCGCGACTTTCTCACGTTCAATAAACGTGAACGCAATGGCGTATTTATTCTGACAGGAATTATTTGCGCATTGATTCTTTATCTAAATATTTCTTCTCGTTTTATCAATCAGGAACAAGTTGATTTTACTAAGTTTGATAAAGATGTTAGAGCCTTTCAGGCTTCGATAAAAGAAAAAACAAGTTCCAATGAATATCCTGAAAAAGGTACTCCTAAAGCTGAGAATATTTTTTCTGATAAAACGAAGGTGGAACGTTTCAGTTTTGACCCGAATAATTTACCAGAGGGAGAATGGAAGCGCTTGGGCTTAAACGAAAAGCAAATTAAGACCATTAAAAATTATGAATCAAAAGGTGGGAGATTCAGAAAGAAAGAAGATGTGAAGAAAATGTATTGTATCAAAGATGAGCTCTATGCTTCGTTGGAACCCTTCATTCAAATTGCTTCTGCAGATGACGAAAATCGAAATAATGAAAATACAAAAGCGGTTTTTCAAAATGGAAAAGTTGAAAATGCCACAAATTTGAAAACTGTAAAAACAGAAACAGTGATGGAAATTTGATCAGGAGAAATTGGATGCCATCGGAAAATATATTGAGATCGATCCATCAAAAATAAAAAAAATCAACATCAATACCTGTGAGGTCGCGGATCTAAAAAATGGCTATATTAAATGGAATGTTGCAAATGCAATTGTAAATTATCGTAAAAGTCATGGTAAATATAAATCGGTTGATGAAATAAAAAAAACAGATTTGGTAGATGACGAAACATACCGTAAAATTGTACCGTATTTAATTTTAGATTGAAATTTGAAAAACAAGCTAGATTAATTTTTCCGACGTGTATTATTCTTATATAAAATTTAAGGAACGAGCTTCTCATAATTAATAAAACGATATGTTACAAAAAAAAATAAAAGGAATCATTCGTGATGTCGAAGATTTTCCAAAACCAGGAATATTATTTAAAGACATTACACCTATTTTTCATAATCAGCAATTGTGCAACGAAATAGTAAACGAATTTGCTAGCCGTGTTGCTGATAAAAATATTAATGCTATTGTCGGAGTTGAAAGTCGCGGCTTTTTATTTGGTTTTGCACTAGCGAACAAAATGAATATCCCATTTATTTTGGTGCGAAAAGCAGGAAAGCTGCCGTATAAAAAAATAGCGTACGAATATGATCTAGAATATGGAAGTGCAAAAGTAGAAATGCAGATCGATGAAATTCAGCCTGGTTGGAATGTTTTGATTCACGATGACTTGTTAGCTACAGGTGGTACTGCAGAAGCTGCGGTTAAGTTAATCCAAATGCAACAGGGAAATGTTGCCGGATTTGCTTTTGTAGTGGAACTTGATTTTCTGAAAGGTAGAGAAAAATTGGCACCATACTCCTCGACTATTATTAGTCTAGTCAATTATTAGGAAGATTTCTGGTTGTAAGTTTTTTTTTGTAAAATGGTATTTTTTATATATTTGTTTTTGAACTAAACTACTCACTATGAAAAAAATTACCTTTGGATTATTCTTTTCTCTCTCTTTTCTCATCTATAATGTTTCATTTGGACAATGTCCCGGTTGCCATATTGATTCTTCATTAACTAGTCCGGGAATATATCCAACCACCCTTCCCACCGGAACACAAACAGTTCCATATTCTGAGGATGTTACTTTTGTAATGTTCCTTGATACTTCTGGTTTTGCTGTTAACTATTTCAAGATTATAGGGGTTTCCGGATTGCCTTTTGGATTGCACTGGGAGTGCAATAACGCTGCCGCCGGATGCCAATACGATCCGAATGTGAATTTAAGAGGTTGTGTAAAAATTTGCGGCACTCCTTTACAATCGGGCTTTTTTACTATAGATGTGAATCTAGTTGTAAATCTTGCTACAGTTGGAAACCAGAATTCAACAACTCAGCTTTTTGTTCAAATAGATCCTGTTGCTGGAGGAAATTCTGGATTTACTTTTAGTCCTGCAATGTCCTGCGATACTGCACTTGTAAATTTTGATGCATTGATTGATGGTGCGCCAAATCCAACTACTTATAATTGGAATTTCGGAAACGGAAATACGAGCACTTTGCAACATCCTTCTGCGCAATTATATTCAACCCCGGGGGATTATGTTGTCTCTTTGCAAACCGATATTTTAGGATATAAGATAACCGATGTAAATCTATTTAGTGTGAACGGCAATTGGAGTGGAGATGTCGAAGAGCCGAGCTCAACCTTTTTTAGTCCTGACCCCTATTTTCAGATTTTTAATTCACTTTCCACAAACCTCTATACGTCCGCAACATTAAGCGGTACTGAGTCAGGGTCATGGAATAGTCTCAATATTATTTTAACTGACCCACCTTATTCCATTACTATCTGGGATGAGGATAATATTTCTGCGGACGACAATTTGGGTAGTTTTCCTTTTACTGTATCCGGACCAGGTACGATCCCTTATAGTGGAGCAGGAGGTACATCAGGTAATATAGTTGTTGCTAGTTATGTTGTCCAGACCTTTATGAATTATGATACTGTCCATGTTTATACTTCACCTGCACCTCCTTCTGCAATATCTCTTTCAGGAAACGATACAATATGTCTAGGAGATTCTGTGATGCTAAGCGTTACTGGTGTTGGTTCAAATACAATACAATGGTATAACGATACAACTTCAGTTGTCAATGGCGATACTCCTTCTATTATTGTAAATCAAGCAGGTAATTATTGGGCACAACTTACGAATGCCAATGGCTGTAGTTCTAATAGTAACCAGCAAAATATTTTTGTTGCACCAATCCCATATAATCCAACTTTTTTAATCAGTGGCAATACTTTAACGTGTTATACCACAGGTTTTCAATTACAATGGTATTTAAATGGAAGTCCAATACCGGGGGCTGATTCATCTGTTTATGTTATTTCTGTTACCGGCAATTATTCAATCGTTGCTACAAATTCATACGGCTGTTCCGCTTCAAGCATTGTTGTTTTAGAAACATATATCGGAGTGGATGAATTGGATGCACTAAATCATCTGGTTGTTTTTCCTAATCCTTCCAATGGTGAATTTAATATTAGTGCCGACCAACGAATCATCGGTATGAACTATACTGTAACTGATAATATTGGCAGAGTTATTATCCAAGGAAAAATTGAGGATGCAAATACAAAAATTTCATTATCTGAATTTGATCGAGGTATTTATTTTCTTTTTGTAAAAGGAGAATCTTCAAAAATAGTTAAGCTTATCAGGAATTAATCTAGATAGCTTATTCTTGCTTCTGATTTTTCTTATTGCACGCAGCTTTTCTGCGTGCAATAAGAATTTGGAAAGATTAAAGCTTTAGCCCCAAAAATATTTTATCTGAGGTCAAAAATTTTGCATTCCAATAAAATTTATATTTTTGTCACTCTTAAGAAATTAATACTACAATAATGGACTTTAGCACGAATGAAAATCAGCGAATGATAGCTGATATGATTAAAAAATTTGGAGCGGATCATATTCGTCCAAAAATGATGGAATGGGATGAATCACAAGAGTTTCCTATCGAGGTTTTTAAAAAACTTGGAGAACTTGGATTGATGGGCGTTTTGGTGCCTCAGGAATATGGTGGTTCAGGTTTTTCCTATACCGAATATGTAACTGCAATAGTTGAATTGTCAAAGATCTGTGGTTCGATTGGATTATCAATGGCGGCTCACAACTCTTTATGTACAGGTCACATCTTAGCATTCGGCAACGAAGAACAAAAGAAAAAATATCTTCCTAAATTGGCTACAGCTGAATGGATTGGTGCTTGGGGCTTAACAGAAACAGGTACAGGTTCTGATTCAGGTGGAATGACCACCACGGCAAAAAAAGAGGGTGATTTTTATGTGCTTAATGGCTCTAAAAATTTTATTACCCATGCGATCAGTGGAAATGTCGCGGTCGTAATTGCCCGTACTGGTGAAAAAGGTGATTCTCATGGAATGACAGCTTTCATTATTGAAAAGGGAACGCCTGGATTTAAATCTGGAAAAAAAGAAAATAAATTAGGTATGCGCGCTTCTGAAACGTCAGAGTTAATATTTGATAATTGTCGTGTTCACAAAGATCAGGTATTAGGCAAAGAAGGGGATGGATTTATTCAAGCAATGAAAGTATTGGATGGTGGTCGTATTTCTATCGCATCATTGGCTGTTGGTATAGCTAAAGGAGCCTTTGACTGCGCACTTAAATATTCTAAAGAACGCGAGCAATTTGGAAAACCAATTTCTCAGTTTCAGGCAATTTCATTCAAGTTGGCGGATATGGCAACAGAAATTGAAGCTGCCGAATTACTTACGCTTTTTGCCGCTGATAAAAAAAATAAAGGTGAAAAAATGACCAAAGAAGGTGCTTATGCAAAATATTATGCATCAGAAGTTGCTGTCAGAACGTCAAATGAAGCTGTTCAGATTTTCGGTGGTTATGGCTATACAAAGGATTTTCCGGCAGAAAAATATTACCGCGATAGTAAATTATGTACCATTGGTGAGGGGACTTCGGAGATCCAAAAAATGGTAATTGCTCGAGAAATAATGAAGTAATTAGAAAAAAATTGGGATTTAGAAATTAGAAATTAGAAAATTTAATTATATTTGCAACCCCAATTAAGAAATTGGATAAAAAATAAGATTGGTTAATTAATTTATTTTCCAATTTAATAAATCAACAAATCAAAAATATAAAAAATGTTAATAGTTCAAGTTAAAGAAGGCGAAGCAATCGAAAAAGCACTTAAGAAATTCAAAAAGAAATTTGAAAAAACAGGTGTTGTTAAAGAATTACGTGAACGTTCAAAGTTCATCAAGCCTTCTGTAGTTTTTCGCGAAGCTAAAATTAAAGCGATCTACAAAGAAAAAATGCAACGTAACGAAGAAGCATAATACTTCTTTGATTTTTCAAATATTTTCTAAAGAGGAAAAAAATACAGGTTTATCTATAACTTTTATCGGTTATTAACGTTAAACAAGTAGATTTTTCCTCTTTATTTTTTGGATTATCGTGTAATTCTTCTTTTTGTTTATGGATGCTAGTCGGGATAGTTTTTTACAATACCTTCAATTCGAGAAACGATTGTCAAGCCATACTATTTTGGCCTATTCCTCCGATTTAGATCAATTTTATTCCTTTCTTCTCACAACATATAGCATAAAAAATATTTCCGAGATAAATCATACAGCTGTCCGTTCTTGGATAGTTGAATTAATGGATAAAAAGATCAGTCCTCGTTCTGTCAATCGCAAGATCACCACTCTTAAAACCTTCTATAAATTTCTTTTACGACAAACTATTGTTAAAGAAAATCCGATGTTGAAGATTATTTCCCCAAAAACATCAAAACGTTTACCGGTATTTATTGAAAAGGATAATATGAATGTTCTTATTGATAATGTTGATTTCGGAGAAGATGTGGATGGTGTTCGTAACAAATTGATCATTGAACTTTTTTATGCAACAGGCATCCGTTTGTCGGAATTGATTAATTTGAAACAGGCAAATGTGGATTTCTATGCCTGTCAATTTAAAGTGATGGGTAAACGAAATAAAGAAAGGATCTTGCCTTTTAATAATGAACTGAAAAATAGTATCCGAAATTATATTTCTCAAAAAGTAGATCTTCCTAATGAATTTCTTTTTGAAATGAAAAATGGAAAAAAAATGTATGAAAAATTAGTTTATCGGCTCGTTAATAATTACCTTTCACTTGTCACAACTATAGATAAAAAAAGTCCGCATGTTTTGCGCCATACTTTTGCAACACATATGCTTAATAATGGAGCTGATTTAAATGCTATTAAAGAATTGCTTGGACATGCAAACCTTTCGGCAACGCAAGTATATACGCATAACACAGTAGAAAAATTAAAAAATATTCATAAACAAGCGCATCCTAAGGGATAGCAATAATAAATAATAATAAATAATAGGAGGACAGTATCATGACAGTAAAAATTCAATCCGTGCATTTCGATGCAGACAAAAAATTGTTAGCATTTGTAGAAGAACGAGTAGATAAATTAACCCATTTTTATGATGGAATAATAAAAAGTGAAGTTATTCTGAAGCTTGATAAATCAGAAGGATTAGAAAATAAAATTGCTGAAATTAAATTACACATTGCTGGTAATGATCTGTTCGCAAAAAAACAATGTAAGAGTTTCGAAGAAGCTATTGATACTAGTATTGACGCACTAAAAGCTCAGGTGAAAAAGCACAAAGAAAAATTGCAAGGCTAGGCTAATACTTAGCAAATAAAGGGACTCTTCTAAAAAAAATAGAAGAGTCTTTTTTATTGTCAATGATATTCATACCCATTGTTCCTTTTAATCTTTTGAACCTGTTTTCCCTTTTTACTAAAGAAACAAAACTCTCCGAAAATGCTGATTCTGCATTAATTTCAGGCCATTTTGATTTCATATCAATGTTTTCATACTTAATAGTAATGATTTCTATTTCAGGAAAACTATTTTTGATATATCTTCCTAAAAGTAGCGCTTGGTATGGATCTGTGGCAAGCCCTATTCTTTTAAATCCCTGCTCTTTGGCTAATTGTACCGAGTAAAAAACATTTTCAGTGCTATGTTCCGCTTCCTCTTCGCAAAAGATATTTTTGGTTGGCAAACCTAAAGAATCTGCATAGATCTTCATCACTTTACTTTCCACATAGGGTGTATAAACAGAGGCTCCTGAAAAAATAATATTTTTCGTGATTCCTCTTTCAAATAAATACTTTGCCCAAAGAATTCGAGCTTTTAATACCATTTTCATGGATCGTTTCTGATAAGGGACTCCTGGAACTATGATCACATCATAGGGGTTTGAGAGTTCTTTGTTGAGGTCTTCTGACTCTTTTGCTGTTTTGTTAAAGCTACAAAGAAGAACAATTGCACAGCTTATTACAGCTGGAGTTGAAAGAGAGCATTTCATGGTCCTAGTTTTAGTTAGCTCCATTTGAACTTGGCGCATTTTTCCATTTTTATGAAATGTTGAAAAAGCAATTCTGTTGGAGCGTAATTTTCAAACCATGATTTCGGGGATGTTTAACTTTTGAAAAAACGATCAACATTCACACTAATTGTTTGAATGCTTCTTTTTGAGGTAAAGAGACGTTTTTTAGCTGTTAGCGTAATGTTTTTTATAAAATATTCAGAATAATATTCAATAAAAGCCTTATTAATTGGAACATTTATTTAAATTTGCGACCTTAAAAAGGGTTGGTAAGCATTTTTTTTGAAAAAAACCTTCAAAACTTTTGTTACTCCGCAAATGTTTTATAAATTTGCAATCCTTTTTCAAGGGGGTTTACAAAATATTGACAACCAAAAGGGTTGAAGTTCTTTTAAAATATAGGATTACAAGACATTGCCGATGTAGCTCAGTTGGCCAGAGCAGCTGATTTGTAATCAGCTGGTCGGGGGTTCGAATCCCTCCATCGGCTCTTTTTTAATTGATTTGAAATATTTGTAGGGGAGATACCAGAGTGGCCAAATGGGACATACTGTAAATCTGTTGTTTCGACTTCGAAGGTTCGAATCCTTCTCTCCCCACAATATTATTGGAGAGAAGATTAATTTTTTTGTTCTTTATTATGTAATTATCCGCGAAAGTAGCTCATTTGGTAGAGCGTCAGCCTTCCAAGCTGAGGGTGGCCGGTTCGAGCCCGGTCTTTCGCTCTAAAAGAATCGGATTTTAGAAAATTTCTAAAATCCGATCTTTTAAACGATCACATGCTTCATTAAGCTGTTGTAGCTCAGTGGTAGAGCACTTCCTTGGTAAGGAAGAGGTCGTGAGTTCAATCCTCATCAACAGCTCTTGATGAGGTGTTAATAGTCATTACGTGTGGGAATGTTGACGAAATAACAGCCTGGTTTTTTTGAAAAGAATTTTAAATAGTAAATAAATATAAAATAA
>JAPLDC010000038.1 GCA_026391935.1 Bacteroidota bacterium
CGGAAGTTATACCATCAGCTTAACCGTTACTTCTTCATTAGGAAGCTGTACGTCTTCAATTACAAACACAAATATGATCAATGTATATCCAAATCCGGTAGCCAACTTTACTGCTCCGTCAAATACAAGTATCATTAATCCTGTAATTACTTATAGTGACAACTCTGCCTATGCCGCTTCCTGGCATTGGAATTTTGGAGACCCTTTTGCTGGTGCTGACAGTATCAGTAGCTTACAAAACCCTTCGCACACTTTTAGCCAAGCAGGAACTTATTGCGCTACACTGGCTGTGATCAGTCCTTATGGATGTGTTGATACAACAATGCATTGCATCGTCATTGAACCCGAGTTCACTTTCTTTATACCGAATGCTTTTTCTCCTAACGGAGACGGTATCAATGATGATTTTTTTGGCAAAGGTGATTACATTAAAAAGTTTGAAATGTCGGTTTATGACCGTTGGGGTAATTTGATTTTCTTCGCCGATGATATCAATAAACATTGGGATGGTAAAGCCAATCACGGAAGCGAATTGGCGCAAGAAGATGTGTATGTTTGGAAAATTAGCATAACAGACGCTAACGATAAAAAACACAGTTATATCGGTACGGTAACCATTGTGAAATAAAAATATTATTTTCCACTAGAACAAAAGCTCCTATAAACAAAATTTATGGGGGCTTTTTTCTTTCAACAAATGCAACCATTTCTATATTTTTGCATCTTAAAAACAAGTAAAACAATCCGAAACCTAATAATCTTGATAAAGGAGGTTTGCTTTACAAATTAATTTTCGCTTATTTCGTAAAAAATGAAACATAACTCTCTAAAAAAATGAAATCAAAAGTATTCAAAATCATTCTCTTGTTTGCAGCAATAATTTATGGTCCTATTCTAAAAGCTCAAGAAATTAATGGGCAAACATACGTAATCACTAACAACGGAAGTGTAACAGATGTGCAGCCATACATCGATGCACTGAATAATTCGGACATGAAAAATCAGCGGTTAAAAAACACCAGAAATACAATTGTTTTTAAAACCGGTGTTGCAGTTCAATTATTTTCTGCATCAGAAATCAATACAGCAGGGCATATTCTGAATTTGTCAGATTATCCTGAACATTTTGAAACAACCCGAGATATTCCGGCCTTTTCATTAGGACCAAATAATTTTATTATGGAAGAACACCACGTAACTGGAAAATTCCATTAAATAACTCTCTCTCTAAACTTTTACCCCAACGAAAATGAAAAAAATAATATTAAGCCTTTTTATCCTTGTTAATTTAATTAGCAAACAAGCATTTGCTCAACCGGCAAATGATAATTGTACTACTGCCCAAGCAATTGGGCCATTACCTGCAGCACCAGCGTGTGTAGGAACGGCCTTATCTGTTGGAGCAACAGTAAACATTGCCGGAACTTTAGTGGGTGCAACGCCTGCCAGTCCTTATGTATACCAACCTGGTTGCAGTGGTGCAGGTGGGCCAAGCATGGGTGTTCCAGCCAACGATGTCTGGTATACTTTTGTAGCAACAGGATATCAATTAATTATTAACATAACAAGTACTTTCGCAAATCCAAATGTTGCATTTTATTCTGGGACATGTGCTGCTCTAGGTGGAGGAGTTGGTGGATGCGCTGTCGGAACAGGAGGAGCTGTTTCCCTTACCGTTGACCAGATGGTACCAGGAACAACCTATTATCTTCAGGTAAGCGGAAATACAGGACAAACAGGTACATTTAATATGGCTCTTCATAACAACCAAGATTGTAATAATTGTTTGGTTGGTTCTACAGCAACAGTAACTCCATTACCTGTTGGTGGTATGTACAATCCTGGCCAAGTTGTTAGTTTTTGTTTTCATGTTTCAAATTATTCTCAGATCAATACAAATTGGCTACATGGTGTGCAGTTAACTTTTGGAGCGGGTTGGAATGTTGCATCCTTAACAACCACACCTCCTGTTGCATGCCAAGGGTCCGGAACATGGGCTTATTACCCCGGTGGATGTACAGGTACGGCAACAGGGGTTCACTTTGGACCAGGATTTTATTTTGATAATAATGCAGATGGTATTCCCGGAAATAATTTTGGAGACAATTGTTCTGGAGCTCAGGGTACAGGAACGTGGAACTTTTGTTTTACCATTACTGTTGCAGCAGGTTGTAGCCCGGGCTCTAATCTTGATGTAATAATAAATACTAGTGGAGACGGTGAATCCGGCTCTTGGGCAAATGCAGGTTGTGCAGGAGATCCTGCAACTGTTCTGCCTGCTGTAGGAAGTTGTTGCCAACCTACCATGGCCTCAACACCTGCTAGTTGCGCAGGTCCTACAGGAACAGCAACAGCAACACCTGTTGGTGTTTCCGGCCCTTATACCTATGTTTGGACAAATTCCGTTGGGACTGTCGTTTCAACATCCACAGGAGTGGCTGGTGCAAACACTGCTTCGGGGTTAGCTGCAGGAACCTATACGGTCACTCTTACAAACGTTTTTAACTGTGCTGTTACAAACACAGTTATCGTAACTGGAGGAGGATCTATTACGACTCCAACTGCAGGTAGTAACAGTCCAGTATGTGTTGGTGCAACGCTTAGCTTAACCGCCGCTGCAGTTGCTGGCGCTACTTATGCCTGGACAGGACCAAATACTTTTTCATCTACACTTCAAAACCCAAGCATCGTGGGTGTTACTGCACTTGCTTCGGGAACCTACACTGTTGTTGCCACTTCTGGTGGTTGCACGGCTTCATCAACAGTAGTTGTTGTAATAAATCCCCTTCCAACTGTGGCTGTTCCACCAAACATTATTGTTTGTAATGGAGGGAATGTTCCTGCGACAAGTTTCACAAGTTTACCAGTCGGTGCTACTTATACATGGACAAATTCCAATACAGCAATAGGTGTAGCAGCGGGGGGAATTGGTAATTTACCTTCTTTTACCGCCACAAATTTGACAACAGCGGTAATTTCGGGAACGATCACGGTTACGCCTACTTTAGCAGGTTGTACGGGAACACCTAATACCTATACAATTACAGTTAACCCTACTCCAACTGTTACCGTACCGGCAAATATCACAGTTTGTAATGGGGGAACGGTTGTAGCTTCTGCATTTGTTAGCACCCCAACAGGTGGTACATTTGCATGGACCAATTCAAATACTTCAATAGGTTTGGTTGCATCAGGAACTGGTAACACCCCTTCATTCACAGCAACGAATCTCACAACAGCTGCAATTACAGGAACAATAACTGTTACGCCTACAGTT
>JAPLDC010000422.1 GCA_026391935.1 Bacteroidota bacterium
AATTATTTGAAAAGCTGAATGATGTTAATAGTGTAAGTACTTTACAAGGCAATATAGGAGAAACCTATAGAAAAATGCGAAATTATAATAAGGCTATAGAATGCTTTAATTCTTCATTAAATTTAGGAATGCAAATTAACGATTCTTTGAGAATCGAAAACGCTATTGCCTCACTTGGTGCTGTTTATTATGATATAAATGATCTGGAAAAATCACTTTACTACTTTAAATCCGGATTGGCTTATTATAAATCGGTAGAAGATTTTAATAAAGTTGCATTGAGTCAAAATAATATTGGAAGTATTTATAATGAACTCGAAAAATATCCCGAAGCTATTGCAAACTATAAAGAGGCAATGGATATTTTTTTAAACTTAAAAGACAGTACGAGTTATGCGATGTGCCTTGCAAATATCGGAAATGTATATAATAACATGAAGGATTATAAGCAAGGAATAGATTATGCCTTGAGAGGATTAGATATTTCATTCAGGTTAAATGATAGAAACACTATTGCCGCATGTTATGTTTTTTTAGCGGAAGGATACCAGTTTTCAGGTGATTATCAGCATGCTTTTAAATATCAAACCAAATTGTTGAATTTAAAGGATACCATTTATGATTTGAAGACAAATCAAAATATTGCAGAAATGCAAACGCGATACGATACCGAAAAAAAAGAAAAACAAAATCAGATTTTAAAACAAGAGAATGATCTTCAAAATTTAAGCATCAACCGTCAAAAAATAATTAACTACTCAATCACTTTAGGATTGGTATTGGTAATAGGTTTAGCGTTTTTTATCTTTAAAGGTTATAAACAAAAACAAAAGGCTAATCTTCAATTAGAAGAAAAAAATATTCTTATCGGACAAAAAAATAAAATTGTTGAAGAAAAAAATAAAGATATTACTGATAGTATTCGATATGCAAAACGCTTGCAAACAGCCATTTTAAAGCCGGAAAACACACTAGCTAATTATTTTGATGATGGGTTTATTTTATTTATACCAAAAGATATAGTGAGTGGTGATTTCTATTGGTTCGAAAAGTTTGGCAACCTTTCTTTGATTGCGGCAGCAGATTGTACAGGTCATGGCGTTCCGGGTGCATTTATGTCAATTATTGGTTGTAATTTGTTATCACAAGCGGTTAACGAATATGCAATTACCTATCCGGCAGCTATTTTGAATTCTATCAACAAAGGTCTCACCAAAGTATTACAACAAAAAGGGGAAGCAGGTTCCATTGTAAAAGATGGGATGGATATAGCATTGTGTTCATTTGACCCGGAAAAGATCCCTGTCGGGGCATTTATTGATAGTGAGATACGCACTTTTAAATGTCATGAAATACCTGTTCTAAAGGGAGATATGCTTTACATGTTTTCTGATGGTTATGCTGACCAGTTTGGTGGAACTGCGGGTAAAAAATTTAAATATAAGCCATTTCAGAAGTTGCTAATGGATATTTATAAAAAGCCATGTGCGGAACAACGCGCCATTCTTAGCGATTCGTTTGATAGTTGGAAGGGATCATTGGAACAGATCGATGATGTTCTTGTTATCGGGATAAGAATCTAAAATGTTTTTTAAAAAACAAACTACCTGGATCAAACTTTTTGAT
This sequence comes from Bacteroidota bacterium, assembly GCA_026391935.1. Classification (GTDB taxonomy): domain Bacteria; phylum Bacteroidota; class Bacteroidia; order 2-12-FULL-35-15; family 2-12-FULL-35-15; genus 2-12-FULL-35-15. The sequence continues at coordinate 1,627 of JAPLDC010000422.1, forward strand.
TCGCTTACTTCAGCGAATGACCGTATAGCAATCGGAAATGTTTCTACACTTCAGATCGGGAAGAAAAAAGTTTGTGTTGCTCATACTTCAGAAGGCTTTTTCGCCGTTAATGATAAATGTCCGCATAATGGCGCTTCCTTAGGCAATGGTTTTTGTACTGAAAAAGGAAGTGTGGTTTGCCCTGTTCATCGTTATCATTTCGATCTGAAAACAGGAAGGGCAAAAAGTGGTGGAGGAGATTATGTTCAGCCCTATCCCATCGAGGTGCGTGACGGAGCTGTTTTTATTGGCTTTGAAGAAACCGTTTGGAATCTTTTTTGAATCAAATAAATTTATTTTTCTTCTCATATGTATCTTCATCCAATTTCTTCGTTATAAGAATAAAGTTCTTAAAAAAGGAGGTCCAAATGAAATCATTTCATCCCATCAGTTTTCTACTGGTTGCTTTTACCCTTACCGAAATCCCTGTGTTCGCAAATGTTATTTTTTCCGTTGAAGATGCTGCCAAAAAAGGATTTGTAAAGTTATCCATAAAAAGTAAAGGTGGGTATACAGGCGAAGTTATTGAAATGAAGATCCAAAATTTAACCAATCGAAAAATAAATTTGAAATTGGAAGCAGGAAGACGATTGGATTCAAAGCACCAAAATGAGCAGGATATTCTGGTAACCAAACAGCAGGAGTTTTTCGTGGATGCAAATCAGCCAAAAATAATTAATGTTTGTGGAATGTGTTGTCAGGCAAACAATAGCGCGCCTACAAGTAAGTTTGAATATTCGGTAGGGAATTTGGCCGACAGCAATTTAATTAAGATGGCGATGTTCATTGATAAGAATAAATATTATACAAATTATTCTGCACAGCAATCGGTATGGGTTATTTCGGATGATAATTCATTGGGAAGTATTGATGATGGTGATTCAGAAATAAAAAATAAATTGAGAACCTTTGTTTCCAAATTAACAGGGAAAACAATTCCTCCTTATGAGATTAATTATAAGAGTGGGAATGATGGAAGTGCTATGGGAAGGGCCGTAAGTATCGATGGCGTTTTCAATTATACTTTACCTATGACTTGTCACGCTTCCATGGCGATTTATAATGAACATGGAGATATCGTTCAGATTATTTTCGAAAATTTGCAAAGTGATAAAGGTGAATACAATCATTTTTATACATTCAGAACAAAAAATTTACCACAGGGGATTTATTACGCGCGTGTCAATGCGGATGGTATGCTCCAGAAACAAATGAAAATAGAATTTTAACTTTATTACCTTCCATTTCTTTTATTAGTCTCAGTAAGAGTTAGGAGTGGGCGTGTATCATAACCCATTACGTATGGTAACGGAATATGTCCTGTCGAAGGGAGCAGATCTGCTACGAAGGCTACTGTTTTATCTTTATATTTTATTTTTGGGATCATCATTGCATCGGTATGCCCACGCATATAGGCAATAGAAATGGACGCGCCCAATTGCTCTGAATCTTCTCCGGAAATAAATTTCAATTGTCCGCTTTCCTGAATAGGTAAAATGTTTTCTTTTATGAAACTAGGTTTTTCCCTGTAATTTGGTTTTGTAGCCCATTCCCAATGTTCTGCATTGGTCCAATAGGATGCATTTTTAAATGAGGTATCAAAACCGCTTCTATCCTGATTGTATTTGATACTTCCTCCACAATGATCGAAATGCAGATGCGTAAGAAACATATCTGTAATGTCATCGGGATGAAATCCTGCTTTGTTTAAAGAGTTCAGTAGTGTATCATCTCCATTTAAAAAATAGTGGCTGTAGAATTTCGCATCTTGCTTATCTCCCAAACCATTGTCTATTAATATCAGACGGTTTCCTTCTTCTATTAGTAAGCAGCGCATTGCCCAGTTGCACATGTTGTTTTCATCGGCAGGATTTGTTTTGCTCCATAATGATTTCGGTACAACCCCAAACATTGCCCCTCCATCTAATTTAAAATTTCCTGTATTTATTACGTGTAGTTTCATAGTTGTTGTTAATGAAGTTTATAAAATTTATGAAGCGGCAGAGTGCATAATTGTTTTTTCGTTAAAAAATCTTTCTGAATATCAAATAGTTTTTCCATTATTACTCTTCACCATATTTTATTACGCAGCCATTATACTTTTTGTTATTTAATAGTACTTCTGCAGAATAGTCGTATTGCTTATCAATGGCACCATTGCATTTTTCTTTTTTTATCGCAATGGTGACCTTGTTTTGTTTGTCGAGTGAAATGTAATACGTTATTCCATTTTTAATTTCCGGTTTTGAATAAACAAAATGAGTGATTTTTTGTTCCATCGGATCGTAAAAATCAATTAGATTTTCTTTTTCAGAAATTTGTATTTGCCAGAAAGGTTCTGTTCCGAAGCACCAATAATCATATGGAATACAAGTGTTCATGTAGCTTTTTTGTTCAACTTTTATTAGTTCTGTTACAGAAATTGAATTTTCTTCAGATGTTTGTGTTTCATATCCTTTCATTGACATGAATACTGTTCCCAGATAGTCGATTTTGGCAATTGCAGAATCTATGCCGCCCGTTTTATCCTTGATAGAATAGATTGAATCATTTTCACATGATTTGAATGTGAAGTTTCCTATGTTATATAATCCTTGGTATTCTTTTAGAACCGGTTTTGTTTCTCTGCCTATTTTGATACTATCCAATTTAATTGGCATTTTGTTTTCTGTGCTGGTGTTAATATCACATGCCAAAAGAAAAAGCAGTGGAGATAATAAAAACAATGTTTTTTTCATTTGGATAATAAATTATTTTTAGAAATTGCGCAGGAGGCTAAAATAATTCGACTCCGTTTAATAAAACCAAGACGAAGTATAATTTTGTGTGTTGTCATGTTGAGGCTGTCGAAACATGTGGGTCGGCTTTCGCAAACTCTTCGATAAGCTCAGAGTGACAACCTCTGTAAGGCATTTCAAACTTACTCCTGACAACTAAAATGTGATAATAAACGAAGTCGAAGACTTTTTTTATTCTGCTAAATATGATATTGCAATAAATTACATTTTTAATATTTACTTTTCCAGTTATTATATTCGCTGAAATTAATTTGTTTTAAAATGGCTTTTATCGCACCGGCCCAATAGTTTCGCATTCCGATTCCTACTGCTTTTCCACTTAATTTTTCGCAGATTAATACTTTTTTTGTGGCGATATCAAAAAATGTAACATAGACATCCGCTACTTGAGTTCCTTTATTAAAGTTCTCTACAATAAATGATAAACCTATACCTTCTTTTTTTACATCCGCTTTATATTTTTTCACCATCCCGTCAATAGCAGTTCTTTCGATCGTTCCGGGATTATATACCATACAAGCATCCACATCTATTTTGGTATTCAATTCATTCATTGATTTGATATCATAAATCACATTGTCTTTACGGAATGATTTTCTGAAATCAAACAGTTGTGGTTCAGTTACAATTAGTGAATTCCAGGCAGGGATCCATTTTGTTTTCATATCATAACCTGATGCTGCACCGGCTCCTCCGACCTGATCGAATGCTCCAACAAATTTTGCTTTTGTAAAATCCATTCCAAACCAAACAATTTCAGTTGAAGCTAATGCAGATTTTGCATCTTGTGCTTTCGCGAATGTTCCGCTCGCTAATACAAGCAGAGAGATGATCACTTTTTTCATTTCGTTTTCTTTTTTAAGGAATTCGTTTATACATTTTTATTATTCAATAATTAACATTTCAACACGTCTGTTCTTTTGACGGCCGGCTTCTGTTTTATTATCAGCAATTGGTTTTTTAGAACCAAACCACTCCACTTTAAATCTGTCGGCGGCAATCCCTTTACTTACTAAGTAGTTTTGTACTGCTTTAGCACGTTTTTCTGATAACTTAAGGTTTTTAGCACTGTCGCCTTGATTATCAGTGTGGCCGGAAATTTTTAGTCTCCAACCTGGTTTTTTCTTCATCAAGCCAGCTAACTCATCCAGTGAAACAAGAGATTCAACTTTAATAATATCTTTTGCAGTAGCAAATTCGAGATTATCAAATGCTTTTTTCAACACTTCTGCTTCTTCCTGATTTAGTTTAATAGCAACATCTTTTGCATCAACAGGTTTCAAATTATTCGCATCCGGTTTTAGGATGATGAATCGGAAGTAATGATCCTTAGCATCTCTTATCGCCTTTTTAGCAATACCACCAACCATCACTTTTACTTCGGTCAATACTTCGGTATTTTCTCCTTCAATATTAAACACAACAAATTCATCAGCAGGAAGTTCATCGAAACTAAAGCTTCCATCTTTTGATTGCACAACAGTCCTTAAACTATTTCCTTGTGCATCGATCAATATCAATTTTACTTCAGGACAACCGTTGTTGGATGCAGGGCCCGGTTTATCAGGACATTCATCTATTTTGTCCATTACTCCATCACCGTCTCTATCAGGACAACCTTTGAATTGTGGTAATCCTGGTTCATCTGGACAATCATCTTCTTTATCCATTATTTTATCTCCATCTTTATCAGGGCAACCGTTAAATTCAGGAAGACCAGCATCATCCGGACAAGCATCAAGTTTGTCGATGATCTTATCTCCATCACGGTCTGGGCAGCCTTGGAATTCTGGTAATCCCGGATCATCAGGACAAGCATCATCTTTATCGGCAATGTGGTCACCATCTCGATCAGGACAACCAAGGAACTCCCAAGTTCCCGGAACATCCTTGCATTTATCTTTTTTGTCGGAAACTTTGTCATTGTCTTTATCATGTGGTCTGCGGTACATGATAGGGATCTTTAGCATAAAATATGCATCCATACCATAAATATCTTTTCTGGAAACCCATGGGCCTAAACTGTTTGTACCAAAAATGATTGGGCCAAGTCGTAATGCTAAACCAGCCTTAAAGTTTCCGGTATTATCATATGAAAAAGGGATGAAAGCGCCAAACCATTTATGATCCCAGCGTGGAGTTAAACTGAAAGTAGTAAGATCATGTACTTTTTCTTTGTCGCTTTTTAGGCGTGGTGACCAATATGGAGTAAAGTTTACATAAAAATCTTTGTAAATATTATAATCAATCTGAGCTGTAATAGCCATCGGTAAGTTCATTTTAAAATACTGATCACCATCTTGCATTGTATAGGTCGCTTTCAACGTGCTGTCGAATTGTTGAACGCTTCCTGTATTATCAAATTGATGCAAATTCCAATATCCGATATCGGCAGTGAAGTTATGACTATAGGTTCCTTTCTTAAATTTTATATGTCCGATATCGACAACAGAAAGACCGACTTTTAATTTGTACTTATTTTTATCTCTTCTTGTTAAGCCTGTTTTACCATCCATATCGTACTTGAACTTTTCAAAATCAGGACGCCATTCATAGACAACACCAAAATCAAATCCAAAGGAAGGAAGCGATGCTTGTTTAAATCCTAGATTATTTTGATCGGCTTCAAAATTTGTGGAGTGCCCGTAACTCACGTCCGAATGGAATAATGAAAGTGTAGTATCATCCGTAAATTCATAATCCAGATTTCTAATGGACATATATGCAGCCTGCAATCCTTGCAGGTATTTTACAGATACTCCAGCTTTTAAAAAATGTTCACCTTCATCTTTAAAAACATGTCCGTATGTTGCGGCGTATTCTACCCATGTCATTGTTTGAATACTAAAATCCTGATTGCTTAATTTCTGAGACCAAAGCGAAGGGTAATCCAATGAATGGTATAGCAGTGTTGCTAATTCGGGTTCCAATCCGTCAACATTAAATAGTGTTCGCACTTTGGATTTTAAAGCAAACGCATTTTTTTTATTTATAGTTACCAGAAAGGAAGGAGTATAAATCTGGTTGGAGAAATATATTGATTTATTGATCTTATTATCTCTTGTACTTAAGTAATGATCAGCAAATGAAGTATCATCAAAGGCATACAAATGCCCGTATTGGTCTTTCTTTAAGGCATCACGTTTAAGACCAACGTAATTATTATAGGCAGCGAAGCTAAGTCCGAATAAAGTTATATCTACTTTATATCTTGTGTCAACAACATTGGCTGGATTTAAGTCTGTTCCAGTTACTCCAGAATAATTACTATTAATATATCCGAGGAAATCCTGTGCAAAAGATGAAAGAGAAAACATCATTGCAGAAAGAAGTAGAAGTGTAATTTTTTTCATATTGGGAGATAAGATTTTACCGAATAAAGATACAATTTTTTTTAAAAATAGAAAACTACTTTAATTGATAAACGAAAATGGAATTTTCGGAGCTCCCTGTAACCAGATTATAATACCCTTCATTATTCAGATCACCAATCGAAAAGGCGGTTTTCCCATTGATAGGAAAGCTATTATATAAAGAGCCGTTATCATTAAAAAGGTAAATTTCATTGGATTCTTCGGAGGCTACACCAATTTTACCTTTGCTATCAGGGAATAAGAAAAATTGAGGAGTTTGAGTAATATTATTTTCAAATTCATATTTAAATAATAATGATTTGTCCTGAGAAAAAACCTTCAATTCATTTCTTGTAAGGAAGATGTATTCTTTTGATTTATCATTGTTAATGTCTTTTAAATCAAAGTGTGGTGATGTTTCAAAATCCTGAATTTTTATTCTTTCCTTGTTATTAGATAAACTTATTTTTATAACATTACCAAGTGTGTCAGCTGCAATAATGTATGATTTGCTGTAATCTTTACCACCATCAATGTAAAAATTGCGTATACCTTGTTCCATTTTTTCTCTGATGTTTACTCGTGTGGCACCGCGTCTGTCAAGTATATATATTTTTCCTTTGTTATCAATGGCGCATAAATGATCTTTATTATTTACATTAAAATACTGAAGCGGAACAAAAACCTGTTCCTCCGTTTTGTCGAATGCGAATGCTGTGACTTGCTCACCATTCGCTTTGTAACATACAATGCGTTTGTTTTCTGTAGCAATGAAAATTCGGTAGTCGCGATTTTTTTCGTAATCTACAATTGAAATAGCATTGGTTGCAGGAGATCTTAATTTTATAGGAAACCCCTCCATATCGTTGCCATTTCTGTCGAACAAATAGATAGATGAACGTGTATTGAAGAGCATTTGCAACTTGTCATTTTTCAAGACATCGATCTGAATGACTTCACTCATGATCTTTTCCGGTAGTTGTTTAGTCCAGATTATTTTCCCTGTATTGCTGATGAGATAAATTTTGTTGGCTTCATCTTGTACAAAAACATCTTTTGCTTTTGTTTTGTGATTGATCAATAAGAATGGTTTGTTGCTTATTGGCGCATCCAGTTTTGTCTCCCATAAGGTTCCTGTTTCTTGTTTTTGCTCAGGATTGTACTTTAGATAAATGGTGCTGTAAAATAATTTGTTGTTGGAAGAAAATTGAATTCCTATTGACTCAAATTTTTTGAGGAGATCTTTTTTTAATTCTACTTCTTTTGCAAGATCTTCTTTCAGAAAGGCGCTGTAAATTTTTTCTGATCGTGCAATGGCATTGTAGAGGTAAACGTTAGATTCGGCAGACATGTTTTCCGAAAACGCTTTAAAGTTTTTATTATTCGCCAATGTACTATTGCTTTCAAAGGCATCAATAAAATTTTTAAGCGCATCTCCCGTATTTGCAAAAATAATGTAATCATGAATGGATGTAAAATAGTTGTTCGATATTTTTTCAAAAGGCGAGCCAAATAATGTCGGCATTAGAAAGGGGATGTCTATTTTGCCTATGGCATGACCTTTATAAGTAGAGTCCTTTTTGTTTTCAGTACTTTCTTCGTGGGCTGTTAAATCATTCAATGTATTTACGGCATCATCAATGTTATTAGAGCGGATAATTGCGTATGAATTATTTGTAAAGTCATTTTCCGAAGGTTCTGTTATTACAATAGCCATTTCATTATCCATCCAATTCAGCATTTTTTCTTCAATATCTGTAGTATGTATTTTGTTGATCTCCAGAATAGCAGCTTCATGTTTTTCCAGTTCATGTTTTGCTTTTAATTGTTGCCTATAATTCTGGTAAAAGCTTTTAACATTGCTTATTCCTAAAAATAAAAATGTAGCAGTATTAGCCGGAATGATGGAAGTTAAAACGACTTCCTGAGGTTTCTGATTAGTAAACAAATTAAAAAAAGTATTTGATGAGTCGCTGGCTTGTGTGAATCCTGAAAGGCTCAAAGCGTTAGGTTTGATATTTATATCCCAGTCAGAACAATCTGCAAAAACGGATAAAGAATTAGTATATTTATCAGAATCTGTAAAAAGTAAGGGATGTAAAAGTTCGGGAAATCTTTTGTAATTAACATAAATATTGGCATCTACATTTTTACCTGCAGTATTTATTACTTTACTGAAGTTGCTGTCCTTGCTGATTGAAATGCCTGATTTTAATTGATGGACAGAAGTTTGCAATAATTGAAGGTTGCTGCTCAGAATCAAAATTCCATTTACGATCGAATAATTTGTTTTGCAATTTTTAGTTGGACTGAGTGTTTTAATTTTTTCTCCTTCGAAATCGATAATTTCATTGGTTTCTCTTTTGTGATTTATTTTTTCATCGAAATATTCCTCCAATGAACTTTGGTAGGTCAAATTAGGCAAGCTGTAAACAAATAAAAAATCGAAATTGTTTTTTGATGTACTGTGAGCAGAAATATAAACGGAATGGTTTTCCAATAGTTCAGATATTTCCGGAGCTGTTTCTATAATAGAATCAATGAATGTGGCTTGTTGATTAAGTTTTGTTATGGTTTCGGTGCTAAGCAATTCTTCCCACATGATATTGGTTTGTGAGAGTTTTTTCCAGGTGTTTTTTGATTGTTTGCTTTCGAATATGATCGCGGCATCAGTTGGGATAGCATTTATTCCTTCGCTGATAGGTGTTCTCGCTTCTTTGGTATAAAAGAACCAATATATTCCGCCAATAGAAATAGCAGATACGATTATTCCGAATAAAATTTTTCTGAACATTTTCAATACGAAAGTAGGAAAAGCTTTAGCGATTTAGTTCATACACAGGTTTAACTTACCAACATTGAGGCGTTGAAAGTGCTATGTCTTTCGTTTTAATCTTATTTAGTAAACTGAAAAAGAGGAGCAGAAAGTCTCTTTATAATTCAAATTTCAATTGTTCGGGAAGTTGTCTGAAACTTTTTCGATGATGATCAGTGATTCCAAATTTTTGAATGGCCTTTCGATGACTGGCAGTTGCGTAGGCTCTATTATGCAGCCAGTCATAGTGCGGAAATTGTTGATGTAATTCATCCATTTTATCATCACGATATGTTTTTGCCAGGATAGATGCCGCTGCGATGCTTAAATATATTCCATCTCCTTGAATGATGCAGGTGTGCGGAATGTTTTTGTATTTGTTAAAACGATTTCCATCGATGAGCAAACTTTCCGGAATCGTTTTTAGCTGATCGATAGCACGATGCATTGCTAAAAATGAAGCGTTCAAAATGTTTATTTCATCAATTTCTTCAACACTGACAATTCCGACAGCCCATGAAATAGCTTTTTCTTCAATTATCGGTCGTAATTCTTTTCGCTGTTTGTCAGTTAATTTTTTTGAATCGTCAAGTAAACTATTCTTAAATTTTTTTGGTAGGATAACTGCAGCAGCATAAACAGGACCTGCTAAACAACCCCGGCCGGCTTCATCACAACCGGCTTCAATTAATGTTTTATGGAAATACTTTTTAAGCATTTACTGTTTTTTCAATACTCTTCCATAACGCATCAGCTGTTTTATCCCAGCTAAAGTCAAGTTTGCGTTTTCTGCCTTTTTCTATCAAGGAATTGCGCGTAGCCTCATCTTTATAAAGATGGATCATTGCATTGCTGATGGATGCGACTGAATATGGGTCGACTAAAAGTGCAGCATCTTCTGCAACTTCCGGCATAGAAGTAATATTGCTGGTGATAACTGGCGTATCGCAATTCATTGCTTCGAGGATCGGTATTCCAAAGCCTTCAAAGTAGGGTATATATGTCATTGCAAGAGCAGAACCTAAAACATGGTGAAGATCTCCCGTGTTTAAACGTCCTGTGAAGATCACATCTTCCTTGAATTTCATTTGGAGGTAAGTGTTTTTAATTTCCTTTGTCCAGCGGTACTTTTCACCTACGATAAGTAGTTTTACTTCGCTCTTTTCGGAAGTTTTGAATTTATCGAACGCTTCAAATAGGCGGGATATATTTTTACGTGGCTGCAATGCGCCAACAAATAAAAAGTAATCGCAATTTTTTGAAAATGTTTGTTTTGTAGATCGTTGAGTTTCCGGATTTACAGGTTTGTACAATTCGTTACAGCCGTTATAAACAACATCAATAATTTCAGGTTTTAATTTGTAGCAATTGATAATGTCATTCTTAGAAAATTCCGAAACGGTTGCAATGCGATTCGCTTTAGATGCAAATTTTGGAAAAAAGTGTTTGTAATATTTTCGTACGATCCAGGAAACATCTTTTGGATGATGTTCAAAATTAATATCGTGGATCACCGCCAATTGTTTGCAATTTGCTTTGAGTGATAAATAACCATCGGGAGAAAGAAACAGATCAGGTTTGTACTTATTTAAAAAATTAGCAACAGCGAATTCGAACCACCAATAAAATAAAAAAGGATGTCGCGCCTGAGGAGATAAAATCAAGGGTGTGATGTTGTCTGCAAAAATAAGGTCTTCATCAAAATCCCGATCAAATAGAAAAATAAAATGATGTTCAGGATGTTCTTTTGTGATGCGTTTGAGCGTTTCAAAAGTGAACCAGCCTATTCCTTCGAGCTTATTTTTTATAAGTAAGCGTGTATTTACTACTATTTCCATTATTGTGGAAACGAAAATACAGAAATTTCACCATTAAGGAGCCAAAGCCAAGGAGAATCACGCTGTTTTTTTTATGAGTTTTGTTCAATCAGATCAATATGAAAAGGCTTGTAACCCCTATTGACATTAAGCCAAAAAGCTTTGACCTCCAGGCATTTCCATGTTTTAATGAAAGGATTTTGTCTTCGTGCTAAAAAACTACTATTTTCTCTATAAAAACCCTACTTTTACAGCCCGAATGAAAAATACGGTAAAATATATATTACATAAACTGTTTGGTTTTAAAAATTACCTATTCATATTCTCGCTGTATAAGATTCTTACGTTGAGAAAGGATAAGAACGAAAAAGATTTTTTCGCTTTTTTGCAATTGATCCCTCCAAATACCACAGTGTTGGATATAGGAGCAAATATTGGCATTATGACTGTTCATTTGGCGAGAAGCATAAAAGGAGTTACTGTATATAGTTTTGAACCAATGCCCTATAATATCAATGCGTTTAAAAGAATTATAAAATTTTTTAAATTACAGAATGTAAAATTGTTAGAAATAGCTTTGGGGAATAATGAGGGGGAAGTAGAAATGGTGATGCCGGTTATTTCAAATGTTAAGATGCAAGGCTTGAGTCATGTCATTCATGATTCTATTCCTGAAAATAATGAAGGGGAGCGTATCAGAGTACCTTTGAAAATGCTGGATAATATGGGGGAGATTATAAATTCTTCAAAGCGTATCAGTGCTATCAAGATCGATGTAGAAAATTTTGAGTTTTTTGTTTTAGACGGTGCAAAACATCTGATCGAGAAAAATAAACCTATTGTTTATGCAGAGTTGTGGGAAAATGAAAATCGTGAAAAATGTTTTGAATTATTTAAGGAGTTAAATTATAAAACGGTTGTTGTGGTTGATAAAAAAGCTGTTGAATTTGATCCGTTTATACACAAAACACAGAATTTTATTTTTTTAACAAATTCTTAAAATTTATTATAGCTTTTAAAAATGTAATTTTTAAAAAATGAAAAAGAAGTTTCTCAAAAATTTAGCTTTAATTTTATTCTTGAATTTACTGATCAAGCCTATCTATATTTTGGGGATTGATACAGCCGTTCAAAATCAAGTTGGTGCTGCAAGTTACGGGATCTATTATGCCGTTTTTAATTTATCCTTTATTCTTACGATCATCCTTGATTTTGGTATTACCAATTTTAATAATAAAAATATAGCACAAAATAATCATTTACTCACAAAGCATTTTTCAAGTTTGGTGGGGCTTAAAATTGTGCTTGCTTTAATTTATATACTTGTTTTAATAATCATTGGTATTACTATTGGTTATGACACACGATTAATGAAGCTGCTGTTGATTCAGGGGTTCAACATGTTTTTGATATTTTTTATCTTGTATTTACGTTCTAATTTAGCTGGATTACATCTTTTTAAAACAGATAGTGTTGTATCTGTAATAGATCGTTTGATATTAATTGGGCTTTGTTTGTTTATGCTCAAAGCAGGTGTTTTTAATGGACCAAATGGTATAATGTATTTTGTGTATGCTCAAACATTTTCCTATTTTATCACTGCTGTAACTGCTTTTATTATCATTTTGAAAAAAACACATACTTTTAAGTTGACCTTTAATTGGACATTTTCATTAATGATATTGAAAAAAAGTCTCCCATTTGCAACGCTTATACTTTTAATGTCATTTTCGAGGATTGATACTGTTATGATAGAAAGGATGCTTCCTAAAGGTGTGGGCGATGTTCAGTCTGGAATTTATGCACAAGCTTTTCGTTTATTGGATGCAACCAGTATGATTGCTTTTTTGGTGGCGGGAATGTTATTACCCATTTTTTCCAGAATGTTAAAGTTCAAAGAGTCTGTAGAGCCCCTAGTTTTACTTATTTCCAGGTTATTACTTATGCCGGCCATAATAATAGGGGTTGGTTGTGTTTTTTATAGTGAGGAATTGATGGGTATGCTTTACCATGAGCATGTTCAAGAGTCAGCAGAAATCTTTAGCCTCTTAATGTTAAGTTTTATCGGGATTTCTGTCAATTATATTTTCGGGACGCTTTTAACTGCCAACGGAAGTATGAAACAATTAAATATCATGTACGGATTAAGTATGGTATTTTATATCGTGTCAAATTATTTTTTAATTACTGAACATAAAGCTTTTGGGGCTGCGATAACAAGCATGGCAACTCAATTTTTAACGGCAATTATTCAAGTTGTGATTGCTCAGAGAATTTTCAGATTCAAAGTGAATTACAGACTGATAAACACATTTATCTTATTTACAATCGGGGTGGTCGCTTTAAATTACGGGTCTAAATTGCTTCATTTCAGCTGGATGGTTAATTTTGCTATTATGGTTGTATCTTGCGGACTTTGGGCCTTCATAACGGGTATTATCAGTATTAAGTCAATGTTTCGTCTATTAAAATACGGATAAAAGGCTTAAAATTGGGTCGTTTACCAATTTTTTCTAATTTTGTTTTCCCATATTAACCTATATACATATTTATGATGGACAAGAAGGTTCAAGCAACAGCAGATTTTAATTCATTAAACGTTTTGTATTTTATTTATAAATGGCGAAAACCTCTTATTATTGTCGGTATTTCAGCATTTATTATTTCCTCTGTCGTGTCATATACAATTCAGGAAAAATATAAATCAACCGTTATTTTATTCCCTGCTACAACAAACTCTATTTCTAAAGCACTTTTGACGGAGAATAATATCAAACAAGAGGATGTTTTACAATTTGGTGAAGAAGAAGAAGCTGAACAAATGTTGCAAATTCTTAATTCGGATGAGATTAGAACCAAAATATGCGAAAAGTATAATTTGATGGCGCATTATGGAATCGATTCAACCGATAAGTTTAAGAGAACAAAGTTGTATGATGAATTTCAAAGCAATATTACCTTTAAACGTACAGAATATATGTCTGTTAAAATAGAGGTTATGGACAAAGATCCGATTTTAGCTTCCACAATTGCTAATAATATTGCCGAACTACACGATTCAACTAAGATCCGTATTCAACGTGAAAGAGCTCAAAAAGCGTTGGAGATTGTGGAAAGAGAATACAAAGAGAAACAGAATGATGTTAAAGCGATGCTGGATTCTATAAAAGTAATTAACAGCTTAGGTATTTATGATTATGAATCTCAGTCTGAGAGAACAAATGAGCAGTATATCATAGCGATTTCAAAAGGTGATCAACGCGCGGTAAAATTACTAGAAGAAAAGTTGAAGATCATTGCATTGTATGGAACAACCTATGTTTCCTATCGTGAGAATTTGTATATGCAACGTAAGCAGCTGAATTTGTTGAAAACCAAGTTTGAGGAATCAAGGGTAGATGCAACGGAGGTTCTTCCCCAAAAATTTGTCGTGAGCCATGCCTTTCCAGCAGAAAAAAAATCATATCCTGTTCGTTGGATAATAGTTGTTGTTTCTACATTTGCAACATTACTGGCAGCAATAATTGCAATATTATTATTGGAAAATATAAGACAGATAAAAACCGAGCTTCCTGTTGAAGCAGGAGAGGTATGAAAAGGGAAACCTGTTAGCTCTGAGACTAC
>JAPLDC010000526.1 GCA_026391935.1 Bacteroidota bacterium
CATTGAAAAATAAAATGATGTTCAATGCATATATGATCCACGAACGAAAAGAATGGTATCGTTTTTTCTCAAACGGTCTGATACACGCTGATTGGATGCATCTTGGGTTTAATATGTTTTCTTTATATATGTTTGGAGTTGCTGTGGAAGGTGCATACCAGGAAATTTTTGAAGCAAAAGGAATCTTGTTTTTCATTTTACTTTATGTGGGAGGTTTGGTAATGTCATCTTTATATTCCTATAAAAAACACAAGAGCAACGTATATTATAATGCTCTAGGGGCATCAGGAGCTGTATCGGCTGTTATATTCGCATATATCGTCATTTTTCCTACAGCCCGTTTAGGATTTATGTTTATTCCTGTTCCTATTCCGGCTTACCTTTTCGGATTTATTTTTTTAGGAATAGAATATTATTTAGGGAAAAGAGGACAAGATAATATCGGTCATGATGCTCACATTTGGGGTGCAATTTATGGTGTTGTTCTCACCTTAATTTTAAAACCAGCATTAGCTGCTCGTTTTATGGATCAAATATTAGGAAGATGAAAAAAGCAGTTTTTTTAGATAGAGATGGGGTGATTAATTTTGAGCGGGGATATACGCATCGGTTGGAAGATTTTGTGATCTTGCCCGATTTAATTGAGGTATTGAAATTCATTCAGAAGAAAGGGTATTTATTAATAGTTGTTTCGAATCAGAGTGGTATTGCAAAAGGATTATACAAGCAGTCTGAAGTTGAGATCCTGCATAAGTTTATGGTGGATGAGTTTACTAAAAATGGAATTTTTATATCGGAAATATATTACTGTGTCCATCATCCCGATATTAGTAAATGTATTTGCCGGAAGCCGGATTCTTTATTTGTTGAAAAAGCATTGGCTCGTTTTGATATCGATGAAAAAAAGTCGTATTTCATTGGCGACAAAGAACGTGATACAGAGGCCGCAGAAAAGGCCGGAGTGAAAGGGATCTTGATAGAAGCAAATATTTCATTAAAAACAATATTAGATCAGATAAATTAACTGTAATATAAAATGATTTTTTCGTTTTTAACGGAACAAGAAAAATGCAAAATTTTATAAACCATAATGGAAATTTTATTTTATCGGATGCTCCCTTAGTTTCCGCTAATAATCGTTCATTTAGGTATGGTGATGCATTATTTGAAACGATACGGATCACAAATTATAACCCTCAGTTTTTAAAAGAACATTTACAACGATTGTATTCCGGAATGGAAGTGCTTAAGATGGAAATGAATCCTGTCTTAAATGAAATATTTTTGGAGCATGCAATTTTAGAATTAGCACAAAAAAACAATGTTACTTCAGATGGACGTGTTCGTTTAACTGTATATCGCAATGAAGGAGGGCTGTATGCACCCAGCGATAATAAAGTTTCTTATGTGGTGGAAGTTTATCCTGTTGAAGAAAAAGGATACGTGTTAAACACAAAAGGATATACAGTTGATCTGTTCACCGAATTTAAAAAAGCTCAAAATTCATTATCATCTATTAAATCTGCGAATAGTGCGATATATGTGATGGCAGGTATATATAAAACACAACAACAATTTGATGAATGTTTATTACTAAATGACAAACATCACATCATAGAAGGGATCAGCTCGAATGTTTTTGCAGTAAAAAATGGTGTTTTGTATACGCCTCCTGTTAGTGATGGTTGCGTTAATGGAGTAATGAGAAAAAAAATCATTGAAATTGCCCAGGCAAATAAAATTGCTGTGTATGAAATTTCGGTGATGCAAAATGTGTTGCTTGGCGCAGATGAATTATTCCTGACAAATACTATCAATGGCATCCGCTGGGTAGTTGCTTACAAACAAAAACGTTATTTTAATAATACTTCAAAAAAATTAATAGAAAAGTTAAACGAACTGGTAGCAACTAATTGATCAATTTCTTTACTGTGTTAAATTAACTTATGGAAGACCTTAGATTATATATTAATTCCTTACGACACGATTTTTCAAAACAAGCTTTGAATAAAAAAGATATGAATTCAGATCCCATTTTACAATTTGAAAAATGGTTCATGGAGGCTGTCAGTTCTAAGGTGAACGAACCTAATGCCATGACAATTGCAACTGTTGATTCCGAAGGGAAGCCTTCAGCCCGAATTGTCTTACTGAGAAATTTTAACGAATTAGGTTTTGTTTTTTACACGAATTATTCCAGCCGTAAAGGGCAGGAAATAATCGACAATCCAAATTGTGCTTTGCTTTTCTTTTGGCCGGAGTTAGAACGCCAAGTGCGAATTGAAGGTTTTTTATCGAAACAAACTGCTGAAGAATCTGACGTATATTTTAGTACCCGTCCACGAACAAGCAAACTTGGAGCATGGACATCAGAACAAAGTTGTATTATCGAAAGCAGAAAAGTGCTTGATGAGTCTTATGAAAAATTTTCTGAAAAATATCCAGGAGAAGATATTCCTCGTCCTCCCTATTGGGGAGGTTATATTTTGCAACCGCAAAGGATTGAATTTTGGCAAGGCCGACCAAGCCGCTTACATGATCGAATCTTATATTCCAAAGAAAATAATGTCTGGTGTATAAATCGATTAGCTCCGTAAAACTAAAAAACCTCCAATTAAAATTGAAGGTTTTTTAATTGAAAATTTTTAAAATCTTATTCAGCTTTTTTTGCTGCTTTTTTAGGAGCTGCTGCTTTCTTAGGAGCTGCTGCTTTTTTAGGTGCTGCTACTTTTTTAGATGGAGCTGCTTTTTTCTTAGCTGCTACCTTTTTTTTGTTTGGTCTGCTAACTCCAAATGATCCCATTGCAATTTTACCTTTTTTACTTTTTTTATCGCCTTTTCCCATAATAGTTTTTTTTATTGTGTGTTATTGATTTCTTATGCAAACGTACATTATTTTTATAAAATAACAAACACTTTTTATCCTTAATACCAGATACTTATTACTTGATATTCTTTTTTAGAAAGTAATCTTTCTCAATTAATTCAACTTTTTGAATCGAATTACGCAACCATCTCAAAAGAAGTTCTTCTTTTTCAATATCATTTAAATGCCAATCTATTTCAGATCTATGCAGTTTTTCCTTTAATGAATGTAGGCAAAGTGCAGCACATACAGAAATGTTGAAACTCTCAGTGAAACCATACATTGGGATTTTTACGTATTCATCAGCATATTCTCTAACAGTATCAGAAATACCTGTTAACTCTGTTCCGAAAAATAATGCCAAAGGTTTGTCGACCGGTAAGTCTTCCAGATTGCAATCTTTTTCATGAGGCGTTGTGGCAACAATTCTATAACCTTGTTCTTTTAATTTTTTTATGCAATCCAAAGAATTGTTTTCTTCCTTTCTGTACTTATTAAGATTCAGCCATTTAGGAGCGCCGAGTGCAATGTCTTTGTTTACAGTATATGCATTTTTATTTTCAATGATGTGTATGTCTTGTATACCAAAGATATCACAAGAACGTAAAACAGCACTGGCATTATGTGGCTGGTAAAGATCTTCTAATACAACAGTAATGTGACGCGTGCGGTAATTTAGCACTGTGTCGAACTTTGCCCTACGTGTTTCCGAAATAAATTGTGAAAGATATGTAATAAGCTCCTTGGTCATTATGCTTTTTCGTTCGACTTTGCAACAAGATTTGAAATCCGATATAATAATCGGGCTCCAACATTTGCATCCCATTCATCACCACCCGGAGCAACTTCATTGATGTCAAAAGATAAAATACGTTTTCCTGAATCTACAATTTTTTCGATTAACATTAAAATTTGTTCGAATTCAAAACCTCCGGCAACGGGTGTTCCTGTGTTCGGACAAAGTTTAGGATCTAATCCGTCAATATCAAAACTTAAATAAATATCGTTTGGTAATTGTGCTATGATATCGTTGCAAATGCTTGTCCAGGTTATACCATCTAATTGTTTGTGTTTAATATCTCTATCGAAAAATGTTTCAATTCTGCCATTTGAATTTTTAATAAGTTCAAATTCATCCTGACAATAATCTCGAATACCCACTTGAACTAATTTTGATACCTGTGGAATCTTTAATGCGTTAAACATAATGGAAGCATGAGAAAATTCAAATCCCTCATAGGCATCACGCAAATCTGCATGGGCATCGATTTGCAAAATAGCAAAAGAATTATTTTTTTCTGCTAAAGCTTGCATCAACCCAAGAGGGGTGGAGTGGTCACCACCCAGTAATGCAACAATTTTATTCTGATCCAGAAAAGAAAGTGATTTAGTTTTTACCCAATTATTCATTTGCAAACATTCGCTATTAATAAGTTTGCGGGTAGTGTCCATTTCATTGTTTGTTTCATGACTTTCTCCTTCAAGTAAAAGCTCAATATACCCTTCAGCTTTACGTCTTAAACTTTCGTTCTTACTGGAAATATTATCTGAAATGGTATCCATAGCAATTCCAATTTTCCAGGCATCAGGAATTTTTGGGTCGAATAGATCTACCTGATAGGAGGCATTATATATTACCTGAGGTCCTAGCGCTGTACCGGCACTGTATGAAACCGTGACTTCCCAGGGAACAGGAAGTATAACTATTTCAGCTTCCTCAGTAGTAAAAGGTAAGCCATATATATTGTTGTTTGCGTCACCCAAACCGTTTGGGTCAAAATTATTTATTTTATCCTGTTTACTCATGAGTAA
>JAPLDC010000302.1 GCA_026391935.1 Bacteroidota bacterium
TTTGAATTTAAAATGATGATATTAGAATAAATTTTGCTGCGCTCGAAATAACCTGTCAGCAGTCATTTCGCCCAATTGCAGAAATTTTATTCATAAACAGAGAACCATTGGAAACAATAAAACTACAAAAGACATTATTAGAACAAGGAATCGAATTGCCGCTCATGGAGGAATTCTATACCATTCAAGGGGAAGGATTTCATTCCGGGAAACCGGCATATTTCATTCGAGTAGGAGGATGCGATTTAGGTTGTCATTGGTGTGATGTCAAAGAAAGTTGGGATGCATCCATACATCCGCTTACAAATTCTGATCAGATTGTCGAAAATGCAGGTAAATTCCCTAGCAAAGCGGTAGTTGTTACTGGTGGTTAACCAAGTATCTACAATATGAATTACCTCACTCAGCAATTAAAAAATAGAGGATTTCAAACATTTATTGAAACATCTGGCGCCTATTTACTCACAGGAATTTGGGATTGGGTATGTTTGTCACCAAAAAGGACCAGTCCTCCTTTGCAGGATAATTATTCAAAAGCAAATGAATTAAAGATCATCATTCATAACAAAAATGATTTTGAATGGGCAGAAAAAAATGCAAATCAAGTGAGTCCTGAATGCAAATTATTTTTACAGCCAGAATGGAGCAAAAACAAGGAAATGATGCCTTTGATCGTTGAGTATGTTATGTCGCATCCGAAATGGAATGTATCACTGCAGACACATAAATATATGAATATTCCATAGTTGGAATGATAATTGAAATGTAATAATTATGAGGAAGTTAAGTATACTTTTTATGGTTTTGGTTGCATTCGCTTCTTGTAAAGCGCAATTGCCTCCCGGCCAATATACATCTACAAATAAAAAGGCGATCGCTGCTTTTGAAAGTGCCGTAAAATTATACCAATCAGGAAAGGATGTTGAAGCAGAAAAAGAATTATTGAAAGCGATAGAAAAGGATGCAAATTTTATTGAACCCCATTTATTGTATGCTGAAATTTTTCAAGTCAGGCAGCAAACTGATAAAGCAATTGATGAATATGTAAAAGCTATTTCGATTAGTCCTGGCTTTAGCCTTAACAACTTTTTTAACATTGCAACACTGGAAATAAGTATTGGCAGGTATGCAGATGCAAAAAAAGATTACGAACATTTCTTAACTAAAATGCATATCAATCCGGATTCAAAGGAGATTGCTGAGCGGAACCTTGACAATTGTAATTTCGCAATTAATGCTATGAGAAACCCTGTTCCTTTTGAACCGAAAAATATGGGTCCTGCAATAAATTCTCCTTTTGATGAATATTTTCCTGCCATCACAGCTGATGAGCAAACACTCTTGTATACAAGAAATAATCGAACAGAAAAAATTGCAATGCAAGAAGATTTTTTGATCAGCAAAAAGATTAATAATGAATGGCAACCTTCTGCGCTTATAGGTAATGGGATAAATACAGGTGGTAATGAAGGAGCTCCTTGTTTATCTGCTGATGGGCAAACATTATTCTTCGTAGCCTGTCAGGATAACGAAGATGGATCTTATGCCGGTGGAAGAAAAGGATATGGCAGTTGCGATATATTTTATTCAGAAAAAGTTGGAGAGAACTGGAGCAAGCCATACAACATGGGAAATGTTATTAATACAAATCAATATGAAACTCAGCCTTCTTTTTCTGCTGATGGGAAATCTTTATACTTTGTAAGTGCTCGTCTTGGTGGGTTTGGAGAAACGGATATTTATGTTTCTACTTTAAATTCAAATGGAAGCTGGAGTACTCCTAAAAACCTTGGTGCTCAAATAAACACTCCGGGCAAAGAAGAATCTGTTTTTATCCATCCCGATGGAAAGACCTTATATTTCGGTTCAAACGGACATGTTGGAATGGGCGGATTAGATCTTTATGTTTCTCGTATAGATGATAAAGGCCAATGGGGCGCACCTGTGAATTTAGGCTATCCAATTAATACATATGGAGATGAGAATAGTATGCTCGTTTCAGCTTCCGGGAATTTAGCTTATATGGCTTCTAATAGAGCAGGAGGACAAGGAGGTTTGGATCTATATCAATTTGATTTATACGAATCAGCGCGCCCGGGA
>JAPLDC010000235.1 GCA_026391935.1 Bacteroidota bacterium
TATTTTACTTTTGTTTTATTCTTGATTGCCTCTTTAGCATTTATGTATTGGAGTTTTTCTTCTGATATGAACAGAGGTTTGAATGCTTTAACATCCGTCTTGATTGTTGCGTGTCCTTGTGCTTTATTATTATCAGCAACTTTTACAAATGGGAATATGTTGCGCATTTTTGGTAGAAACAAATTTTACATCAAAAATGCAATGGTAGTAGAGAAACTGGCCAAGATAAATACGATTGTTTTTGATAAAACCGGAACCATCACACATGGATCTTCTGTTAATTTTATCGGTAAACAACTCAGTAAGGATGAGGTTCTGATTGCAAAAGCAGTAGCTTCTAATTCTTTACATCCTTTAAGCAGAAAAATATGCGAACATTTTTCTGATGAACAAAAAGTTATTGTTCAGAATTTTGAAGAGATTCATGGGCTTGGAATAAAAGCAACTGTTGATAATAAAGCTGTTTTGATGGGTTCAGAATACTTTGTTACCGGAAATCGTGGCATCAGTAATAGTAGAACCAGTAAAGTGTACTTATCAATTAATGGTATTGTTTTGGGGTATTTTAGCATCGACAGTTCATTCAGAGAAGGTATTGTGAACCTTATAAATGACCTTGATAAGACATATGATATTCACCTTATTTCAGGGGATAATGATGCCGAAAAAGAGTTGTTGCAGAAAACAATTAGCAATCGGAATAACATTCATTTTAATCAAAGTCCGGTTGAGAAATTGGAATATGTTAAGTCTTTGCAAAATAAAGGGAATCGTGTGATTATGCTAGGGGATGGTTTAAATGATGCAGGAGCATTAATGCAAAGTGATGTAGGTATCTCAGTTTCAGATGATATTAATAATTTTTCTCCTTCTTGCGATGCAATATTGGATGGTGATTCTTTTAAAAAGTTTAAAAAATTGCTTGATTTTTCAAAAAATGGGAAACAGGTTATTTTTACAAGCTTTATTTTATCTATTTTATATAATATAGTTGGACTTTCATTTGCCGTTCAAGGGCATTTATCCCCCGTAATTGCAGCTATTTTGATGCCGATCAGCTCCATTTCGATTGTTTTGATCACAACCATCACAAGTTCTCTTTTTGCAAAAAGAAAAGGACTTTAACTTATTTTTTTGTTTCAGAATGGGTAAGATTATTCTTTTCGATTTTCTTGCATTTATTTTTTGAAAAATGCATCCTTAAAGTTGTCATATGACATAATTTGTAGTGATGAGAATCAGTTTTTTATTTATAAGTATTAAGCATATATTTGTTGCCATAAATCATAAAATGAGCTCATTATTTATTTTGATAGGTGTTAGTATTGTAATAGCAACAGGTTTTTTGATTGCTTTTATCTGGAGCGTAAAAAGCGGACAATATGACGATGATTATACTCCATCAGTAAGAATGCTTTTTGAAAATGAACCACCAAATAAAGAAAACAAATCAATTAATAAAATAAAATAGATTATGGAAGTAGAAAAATTTTCGTACGATAATAAGATTGTAAAACAATTTGCCTTTGCAACAATATTATGGGGTTTAGTGGGAATGTTGGTCGGATTATGGGTGTCATTACAGTTGATCTTTCCAACATTGAATATTTTTCCCCAAACAGCTTTTGGCCGATTAAGACCATTACACACAAATGCTGTGATATTTGCCTTTGTTGGTAACGGAATTTTTATGGGTGTATATTATTCACTACAACGTTTGTGTAAAGCGAGGATGTTTAGTGATAAGTTGAGTAAAATTCACTTTTGGGGGTGGCAATTAATAATTGTTGCTGCAGCGCTTACTCTTCCTTTTGGTATTTCAACTGGTAAAGAGTATGCCGAGTTGGAATGGCCTATCGATATTGCAATTACTTTGATATGGGTTGTTTTTGGGTGGAATATGTTCGGAACTATTTTAAAGAGAAGAGAGCGTCATTTATATGTAGCAATTTGGTTTTATATTGCAACATTAATAACGGTTGCAGTACTTCATATTGTAAACTCAGTTGAATTACCTGTTTCATTATTTAAAAGTTATTCATGGTATGCAGGTGTTCAAGATGCTTTAGTTCAGTGGTGGTATGGTCATAATGCGGTTGCATTTTTCCTAACAACTCCTTATCTGGGATTGATGTATTATTTTATTCCAAAAGCAGCAGAACGCCCGGTTTATTCCTATCGCCTTTCTATTATCCACTTTTGGGCTTTGATTTTCTTATATATTTGGGCAGGCCCACATCATTTATTATATACAGCATTGCCTGATTGGGCTCAATCTTTGGGTACTGTATTTTCAGTTATGTTGATTGCACCATCTTGGGGTGGTATGATTAACGGCTTACTTACTCTGCGTGGTGCTTGGGATAAAGTAAGAGAAAGTGTTGTGTTGAAATTTATGGTGGTTGCTGTAACAGCATATGGTATGGCAACTTTCGAAGGACCGATGCTCGCCTTTAAAAAAACAAATTCAATTGCCCACTTCACGGATTGGGTTATAGCTCACGTACACGTTGGTGCATTAGGTTGGAATGGGTTTTTAACATTTGGTATTTTATATTGGTTGATCCCGAAAATCTTCCGTACAAATCTTTTCTCTCAAAAACTCGCAAACTGGCATTTTTGGTTAGGGTCATTAGGGATTTTATTTTATGCGATTCCATTATATTGGGCTGGCTTCACGCAATACCTAATGTGGCAGGAATTCACTCCAGAAGGATTCTTAAAATACCCGAATTTCCTTGAAACCGTTATTCAATTGCGTCCGATGTATATCATGCGTTCTCTTGGTGGAACAATGTATTTGACAGGTTTCATTTTGATGACCTATAATATTATTAAAACAGTAAAAGCTGGTTCATTGCTTGAAAATGAAGAGGCTGAAGCGCCTGCATTAGCAAAAGTTGAAAAAGCACATACAGGAGAACACTGGCACCGTTGGATTGAACGTAGACCAATTCAATTTATGGTTTTTAGCTTGGTTGTAATATTAATTGGTGGAATTATTGAAATAGTGCCAACATTCTTAGTAAAATCAAATATTCCAACAATTGCAAGTGTAAAACCGTACACACCACTTGAATTACAAGGAAGAGATATTTATATCCGAGAAGGTTGCTATTATTGTCATTCACAAATGGTTCGTCCTTTGGGATCCTACATCAATGTCTCCGGGTTCTATTATGCCTACTTATCCCTTTTTGTTGGATGCTGTTTTAGATACAGCAAGCACTCCTGCAAAAATCAGAGCTATGATTACTTTGGGGGTTCCTTATCCAGCTGGTTATGATAAGATTGCAAATAAAGATTTGACAGTACAGGCAAATTCAATTGCAGAAAGTTTAAAAAAGGATAAGATCGAAACATCTAGTGATAAAGAAATTATTGCTTTAATCTCTTATTTACAAAGATTAGGAAAAGATATTAAGGCAAGTCATCAAACAAAAAACACAAAATAATTAAATATGAAATTCATTAACTATTTAGAATCAATAGCTGGAGTAGGTATATTCCCTCTAGTGTCCTTAGGCATATTTTTCAGCTTTTTTGTGGTACTTACAATTTGGACATTTAAAGTAAGTAAGGAGCATCTAAATAAAATGAAAAACATTCCATTGAACGAATCAAATGAGTCAAATCAGTAATAATTTTTATTTATGAAAAAGATAATTTTCGACAACATCTCTAAGATCAGTAAAATAAATATTAAGTTTGTTTTAACTGGGATTCTGTTATTATTTACTATAAATGGATTTTCTCAAGCAAATTTGCCCGCTGAACAGTACGATTCATTTTCATTGTTATCTAATCCATTGTTTTTGATAATGCTTAGCATAATATTGCTGTTGATTATTGTCATTTACGTTTTAGGGACAGTTCTTGTAAGTGTTGCAGGAACTAAAAATAGAAATGCTACTAATTCTTCTAATGCTTCCAAAATAATAAGCACTATATTGATTCTCTTAGTGTTTTCTAGTAATTCAACTTTTGCTCAACAAGTTGTTAGCGTTCCTACTAGTCCTGCTGCATATGGAAATTTAAGTAGTGGTATTTTCTTTTTATTGTTAGCTGTAATAGTTTTCGAGTTAATAATAATTTCTTTACTTGCTATTTCTATTAAATCATTTGCTAAAGCCAATGCTGCCAATGAACTAGTAGAAGCTGAAGAACCATCATTTTTTGAACGTATTAATGCTTCTGTTGCAATTGACAAAGAAGAGGAGATCTTGATGGATCATAATTATGATGGTATTCGTGAGCTTGACAATGATCTTCCGCCATGGTGGAAATATGGTTTTTACTTTACCATTCTCGTGGCTTTTTTATATATGGGGTATTATTATGTATTAGCTCCGGGCAATTTGCAAGTAGATGAATACAATAAATCAATGATTGCAGCAAAAAATGAAAAAGCTGAATTTGACAAAAATAATGCTAACAGCGTAAATGAAAACAATGTGTTGTTGTTGACTGATAAGGCAGAAATTGCAAAAGGTCAGCAGATATTTGAATCAACTTGTTTTGCATGTCATGGAAAATTGGGTGAAGGTGGAGTAGGTCCAAATTTAACAGACGACTATTGGATTCATGGCGGCACGATAAAAAATATTTTTTCAACTATAAAATATGGTTGGCCTGAAAAAGGTATGAAATCATGGCAAGCTGATCTTACACCAACACAAATAAATGAAATTGCAAGTTTTATTAAAACATTGCATGGTAGCAATCCTCCGAATGGAAAAGCTCCTCAAGGGGATTTGTTTTCAGAAGCATCCGTTCAAACAGATTCCTTAAAAAAAGATAGCGTTCAGGTTATACTTCCAAAAGTAGACAGTGCAAAGGCGGGGCATAAATAAGTAAAATGAAAAATGATGAAAGTAAAGAATCCTTTCGGGATTCTATTGCTACAATAAATAAAGATGGAGATAGGGCTTGGATTTATGCTCAGAAACCGAAAGGTAAATTGTATAATTTACGTTCTCTATTAAGTGTTGTATATTTAATCGTTTTTTTTTCACTGCCCTTCATAAAAGTTAGTGGAGAACCTCTTTTTCTTGCTAATATCCAGGAACGTAAATTCATTTTATTTGGCGCTATATTTTGGCCACAAGATCTTTTTTTGTTCGTTCTTGGCATGTTAACGTTCATTTTGTTTATTATTTTATTCACAGTTGTATTCGGACGAATATTTTGTGGATGGGCTTGCCCTCAAACTGTTTTTATGGAAATGGTTTTCAGGAAAATAGAATATTGGATAGAAGGAGATGCCAGTCATCAAAAAATATTAAATAAAAAGAATTGGGACGCTGAAAAGATTATTAAGAAAAGCTCAAAATTGAGTGTTTTTTATCTAGTTTCATTCCTTATCACGAATACCTTTTTAGCCTATATCATCAGTATGGATCAAGTTCTAGATCTATATAAACAAGGGCTGTACCAGAATTTAGGTACATTTATTTCATTGGTAATATTTACTTTTATATTTTTTCTTGTCTATCTTAGGTTTCGAGAGCAAGTATGTATTGTTGTTTGTCCTTATGGTAGATTGCAGGGTGTTTTACTTGACAGAAATTCCATAATTGTAGCTTATGATTATATAAGAGGAGAAACTAGAGGAAAGTTTAAAAAGAATGAGACGCGTACAATTGGTGATTGCATTGATTGTGAGCAATGTGTGAAAGTTTGTCCTACCGGAATAGATATTCGGAATGGAACACAGCTAGAATGTATTAATTGCACAGCTTGTTCTGATGCCTGCGACCATATGATGGGAAGTGTTGGCTTACCAAAAGGTTTAATTCGTTTCGATTCTGAAAATGGAATTGCAAATAATCAAAAGCTGAAGATCACCTCAAGAATGATGGCTTATTCTGCTGTTTTGGTTTTGTTATTAGGAATTTTAGTTACACTTTTGGTGAGTAGGACAGATGTGGAAACAACAATAATGAGAACCCCTGGAATGTTATATCAGGAGCAACCAAACAATT
>JAPLDC010000453.1 GCA_026391935.1 Bacteroidota bacterium
TAAAATAGAGAATGTAATCACTGTAATAATAATTTTACGCATTTTTGAAGCAGCCATAAGGGTTTCATTAGCTGTTTTCCAGTCCTCTGCCTTATAACCGGTTAGTTTAGAAAACCGTTCAGCATATTGTCGGGCATTATCATATTCTTTGATATTTACATTTATATCAGTAATATAACTCGAATTCTTTTGCAGTAATTGCTGAGCAAGACTACTATTAATGTATGATTTTGATTTATCTGTAATCGAATTATTAGTTCTGAAAAGCCCTACAATTTTCATAATCTTAAGAACATTTTTAGATGATGTGATACTGATGTTATCTCCTGTTCTAGCATTCATTTTATCGGCAATTTCAACACCTAATAAAATACCATTTTGTACATTTTTCAGATCATCAGCATTCCCTTCAACAACATAAGACTTAATGTTAAACATCTTATTCGCTTCTTCGATATCAGCACCGGAAGCAAGTCCGCTTATTTGTGATTTACCATTATTGTAAAACACATTCACATTTGTTTGAGGAGTAACAACTGTAACATTTTCCTGACCTTGTAATAATTTAATGATAGAATTAGGATTTACAAGCACGTTGTTTTCGGGAATTATTTTTGGATTTATAATGACGTTTTCTGATTGGTCTACATTTTTTTTTACAAGAGGAGTGGATGTTTCATCATCTTTAAACAACCTAATATGTGATACGGTTTTAAATATAGAATCTGTAGAGGTTCGGTCAAAACCTTTCATCATAGAATTCATAAATACAAATATGGCAATACCTATGGTAACACCCAAAGCCGCAATTATCGTAAGTTTTTTATTTGTAACGATATAAGAGATTGAAATCTCAGAGCTTATATTGTGTTTGTATTTCATTTTATTTATTTTTATAAATTAAAACATCACTTTCTTTTAAGCCTTCCACTATTTCAACCCATTCGCTTGAAATAAAACCTGTTTTAACATCAACGGGGTTGTCGACCCCTTTAATAGATACTTTATTGCCAAAATCTAAAAATCTCCTTGGAATAACAAACGCTTTAGCCTTTGAGCCGATTATAATATTTGCTTGCAGTTGTGTGCCCGAAATTTTCAAGTCAGGTTCCTTACTAAATTTTACTTTACATATAAATGATTGTGATGCATCCTCAAATGCCGGAAGTATTTCGGATACAATACCATCGTAATTAGTTTCTTTGGATGTATTTAATTGTATAATTACGTTTTGCCCTATTTTAATTTTTGCAATATTACTTTCATCAATATTTAACCGAGCATATAATTCATTGGCATTCCCAATCACAGCAATAATATCTCCCTTCCGAACATAATCACCTGTTTCCTTCATTTTTTTATAAACTTCACCACCAACCACGGCTTTAATATTATTGTTGTCACTAAAAAAAGCGTTAATATTTTTTTGTGATTCCTGAGCTATTAATTGTTGATCGGCCTGTTGTTTTTGAAGTTTATAAGCTTGTTCTAAATTCGACAAATTTGTTTTTGAATTCTCCAAAGCCAATAATACATTTTCATATTCTACTTTTGAGACACTATTAGATTCTAATAATTTTTTATATCGAGTTACTTGTGTTTCATCCTGTTTAACTTTTTCAGCAGCTAAAACAATATTTGCTTCTGCTTGTTTTAAAGCGGGGGCATTTGTAGAAACGTTGGTTTGAGAAATACTCAACAATTCAGTAGCTGATTTATCGCTAAAAACAGATTGTTTATTATCAACAATGGCTAACACATCTCCGGATTTTACAATATCGCCTTCTGTAATATTTAATTTTACGATATATCCTTCTGATTGAGCGGTTAAATTGTATATGTTATCTGGTTCTAAAATACCTGATGCAAATACCATTTCAGTGATTTCTTTATATTGAGGACTCACCTCATTTGTATTTTTACCACAGGAAGATAAAATAACCATCACAAGACCAATTGCAATTAAATTTTTCATTGTATCGTATTATTAATGTTAATCTTTGAATCAGCATATTTCAACCCTGCATAAGCAGCATAGTAATTTAACTGAGCATTTATTTTATCTGTAAAAGCGGTCAATAAAATGTCCGTAGAAATAATTCCTTGGTTATATTGGTTCATGCTTTTCTGGTAATTGACTTCTTTTAATTCGCTTATTTGCTTTGCAGTCGCATAAGTTGAAATTGCTTTTTGAAATTCTAAATCAAGTTGCTTATTATTTATTTGATTTTGAAGAGTAGAATGTTCTTGGTTAATCTCACTAATGTTATAATTTATTTTTGAAGTGTAATCTGCGCTTAAACGATTTACATCAAAAGGAAAAGGGACACTAAATTTTATTCCAAAGTATTGTGAAGTAAAAATTTTCGCTTTAGAATCAGTAAAACTAACATTGCTGTTTTGTTGCCAAGCTTGATTGAAAATCAGGGATAGTGTGGGAGAAAAGGATGCTAAACGGTTGACATTTAATTCGCTTTTTGAATAAGCTTCTTGAAGTTGAGATTGTTTTTCCAGTAAAGAAGAAGAAGCTGTTTTTAAATTTGCAGTTATATTGTTGCTTATTAATTCAGTGACTAGCAGATTATCGTCGAGTTTAAAATCACATAGAATTTTGAGATTGTTATAGTTTTGATTTAAGGATAATTTTAATTGGATTAGCTTGTCTTGGATATTCAGTAAATTAATATTCGTATTATTCATGTCTTGTTCTCTAATAATACCTTGGTCAAATTTATTTTTCGCTATCAATAGAATTGAATCAGCAGCGTTAACGCTTTGTTCGATATTTTTGATTTGGTATTGCAATGAAATAATATTGTAATAAGAAGCTGAAATAGATTCGAACAAATTTATTTTTGCAATCAAATTATTTGTTTCAGTCAATTGTTTATTTAATTCTGCACTTTTTATCCTTGCCCAGGCAGAAGGGTTTATGATGTCTATTTGTGGAGTTAATCCAAAACTTGTTACATATTGTTGCCCTAAGGACACTTGCTTAAAAGATCCTGCTGGTCCGCCAAATGCTTCAGCAGGAAGGAAACTCACAGGAAGACTGCTGTTGTCTGTCCATGATGCAGTAAAAGGACTTTTTAAATTAATGGTATTTCCAATAGATGCAATTTTTGTCCATTTGGCTGACAGGCTCTGAAGGGAACCGTATTTAATAGTGGCACTGTTGTTTTCGGCAAACTTAAATAGTGAATCAATAGAGTTAAAATGCAGATTCTGTTGAGCACTTAAATTTGTTATAACAAAAATAAGCAGGATAGAAAAAAATATACGGTTGTTTCGTTGAATCAGATACATTGCCAATTAAATTTAATCCAAAGAACATAATACAAAATGTCTTTGAAGAGTTTAAAATTGGTGTGATGGACAAAATGAGGAGCGAAGCGGACAAAAGTTAACCTAACTTCTTTTGAGCCACGATAAAAATAATGGAGTTTTTTCCTTACTGATTATTATTTGTTCAGTAAATGGGATAGAAAGATTAACAACTAACTTGCGCGAAAAATACTGAGATGCATCTTTTATAGCCTTTCTGTTGATAATATACTGACGATTGGCTCTAAAAAGAATAGGTAAATTAAACAATTCAATTTCTTCTAAGGTTTCATCAATTGAGTATACTTTTCCAGTAAAATCCAGAATGGATGTTTCTTCATTTCGGATAAAATAAATAGCAATTTCTTCTAATTTTATTGGTATTATTTTGTCTTTAACATGTACTAAAATAGACTTATTGTTGTGGTTTGAAGATTTAGTTTTGAAAATTTCTAAAAGCTCATTCATCACAGGATTAAGTTCCGCTATTGGAGTAGTTAATCTTTCAAATTTTTCAATTGCCTCTAAAATGCTTTTCTTGTTAGCAGGTTTTAAAACATAATCAATACCGTTTGCTTTAAATGCTGCTATAGCATAATTGTCATAGGCGGTACAAAAAATAACTGGAGCTTTTATTGGAAATGATTTAAAGATTTCAAAACTTAAGCCGTCCCCTAAATGAATATCAGAAAAAATTAGATTAAAATCTCTGTGCAGACTAAAATATGACGATGCTTCCTTTATTGAAGATAGAATTTTAATGATTTCATAATCAGAGCGGAGTTCTGTTATAGTCGAAGCTAAATCTTCGGCTGTATGCATTTCGTCTTCTATGATTACAATTTTCATTTTTTTACTAAAGCAATTTGCACTGAGAACAGACTATCTGTTTC
>JAPLDC010000241.1 GCA_026391935.1 Bacteroidota bacterium
TTACCTGATCATTTTCATCGCGGAAGTAATTCCCCAACAAATAATAGGTCTCAAAATATTCAGGATTACAATTTATAAAATTGGAAATTATTTTTTCATCGATAGGATAATGAAGTTGGTTTTTATGAGCAAATTTGAAAACTTCCCTCATCTGCTTATAAGCATTGAATTTTTTGAATTCTACCGAATATAAAAAACTATCTGCTGGAATATTAAGATCCTTTTCATACAACTCCTTTTTTTCTTTTAAGGCAGGAGCTTCTGTAAAAACTTTGTTTAAGTCGTAACAAACAAACTGCCCTAATTGAAATGGATTTGTGGAAACCCAAACTTGTAACTTAGCAGGCTTAAATATTACAGAATGATGCGCTATCAATTGATTTAAAGCTTTTTCATTTCCCATTCCAATATTTTTATTATTAAATCCTTTTTGATTTCTTAGGATAGCAACTGCATCTGCAACTGACAATTTAGGTTTCTCTTCGATCAATTGCGTCAAATGTTTAAAACGATAGTTAGAAGAACTCTTTTCAATATTACTCAAATTCACCAGATCATTTTCAAAAGATTTGCTCTGATAATGATTCGCACAAACAATATAATCTGATTTTGGAGAATTAAATAATTCGATCTTAGAAGGCGTTTTTTCAATTATTGCAGTTCTGTTATCTATAGCAGAACCTATTAATATAGATTCCGAAACAAATATTTTTCTCTTTTTTGCGATCGCATATGCTTCCTCTATAGTCTTTGCATACTGTAAAATTTCTCTTGCCAATATAGAAATCGGAGTAGCAGAAGATGTAGGGATCTCGGATTTAGAAGCATTAATTGTAACTGTCAATCCCTTTTCGTTCATACCGGAAACTGTACCGATCATTCCTGCCCAGGAAATCATCATTAATTTATAACCATCCTTTGGTTTTACAAAATTGATGAGTTTGTTTACTGCAAAATCATCTCCTACATAAAAATCAAAATTTCTACCTATAAGCAACGTTCCATCGTCTGTCTTATCTGCCCATGCAGAAAAAGCCGTACATCCTACACGCATATTTTTATCTTGTAAGGCATGACCAATGTCGTGTGCAGCGTGATAGTTCAGCATTCGATAATATTTCGGAGCTAAATTATCAAATTCATCAGGAGCCGAGATTGACTCTCCATAGATTTCTAACTTATATTCCTCAGGAATATATTCATCCAGATTACGATTAAAAAAGGCAATAAAAAATTTAAGATAATTGAACATACCTTGAGATGGAATCATCTTTTTTATTTGTCCAATAAATGCTGTTTCTTGTTTCCTAGCTAAGTCAACATTCAACTTTCCTTCAATAACTCCTCTTTCGAAACCATCACCTTCCAGATAGATCTCCCATAAACCTGTTTCGCTTTTTTTGATCCAATTATTGTTGATTGTATAAAAATCCGGAGCAACTTGTTTTCTCTCTAATTTCAACACTTCTGTGTTTGAAGGTACGGGCACTTTTATAGTAACCGTAATTATGAACCATACAAACAAAATAAATAAAATATCGGCTCCAACAAAAAAGGAGTAAAATACACAGCGTGTGAATCGTTTTAGAAATTTCATTATCATAAATAAGAGTGCAAAGATAACAATAATAGTAGTTTAAGACAATTGAAATATTAATGTAATATTCAATTTATTAGATAAATTTTTAGTATTTTTAGTACATTCTAAATTAAATTCAATGAGCGCAACTTATAATTTTAATGATATTCGCCCTTATTACGAGCATGAAGCAAGCGAGGCAATGGAACGGATAAAAAATGACCCTTTGTTCATGCAGCTGGTGAAGCACATTTGGCCGAACATGACACAGGAGGAAGCATTTTCAAAAGCTGCAAAGGTAAAAGATAACATGGGGTTTCAATTGGAATTCATGCATCAGGCGATCAGAGTTATTATAGAACGCTCGTCAACTGGGCTCACCTGCAGTGGTTTTGAAAAGATCGACCCGAATCAAGCCTATTTATACATAGCAAATCATCGGGATATTTTACTGGATTCTGCAATTCTTCAGATATTATTAGTAGAACATGGATTTAAAACTAGCGAGATCACATTTGGGAATAACTTAATGCAAGGTAAATTTATTACTGATTTCGGAAAATTGAATCGCATGTTTACAGTTCTGCGAGAAGGAAATAGCAGGGAATTATATGAGATATCTCAAAAACTTTCTGCCTATATCCGCCATACAATTATAGACAAAAATGTTTCTGTATGGATCGCTCAACGAAATGGCAGGACAAAAGACGGAAATGATCTTACTCAAACCGGACTTCTAAAAATGTTGAATATGAGTGGAATGGGGAAAAACTTTTCTGAAAGTATGAAACAACTTAAGATCGTTCCTCTTACTATTTCATATGAGTATGAACCATGTGACGATCTAAAAGTACAAGAACTATATTTATCATCCCTTCATTCTAAATATATTAAAGCACCAGGAGAAGACTTAAACAGTATCATTACAGGGATCATTCAGCCAAAAGGAAGAATCCATATGGCAGTTGGTATGCCTATTGAAAAAGAATTACTTGAAATAGAAAAATCAGGTAATGAAAATGAAAAAATAAAACAACTGGTAAATTTAATAGATGAACAGCTACAATCTAATTACAAATTATGGCCGGTAAACTATATAGCAAATGATATTTTAAACGACTCAAAAGAGTATTCCTCTTTTTATACTGACATAGAAAAAGAAAATTTTATTCGATACATTAAACAAAAGACAAACAATATAAAAGGTGATGAACAAACTATTTACAACTTATTTATAAATATGTATGCCAATCCTATAAAGACAAAAAAATTGTCGGCCGCAAACTGTTAATTATTATTCCATTCACTCTTTTTCTAATTAAACCACAATGAAAAAAATTTGGTTACTATTTATCTTGTCCTTTTTTACATTTAGTTTAAATAGTTTAGCACAAAAAACTTTTACAAGCGCGGATGTTTTTACCGAAAAAAATATGGTTTGGTATGGCTTTGATTTTACACAGATGAGGTTCATTGGTCAAGCATCAATTCATGGGAATTTTTACAAAACCCCAGATTATGTTGTAAAAAATTACTTCAAAGAGTGGAATATGATTCCATTGAAAGAGAGCGAAAAATATGATATTAAAAAATCTTTCGAAAAAGAATATATCTATTATGATGTTGATACTTTGATTGCTCGGAATCAACGATTTGACAGTGACAGTTTAATATCCTTCTCTAATATTTACACGCTGAATACAACTATTTTCCCGAGCACAATAAAATCATACGGAGGGAATGCGAAGGAAGGGATTGGCGTGGTATATATTGTAGAAAGCTTTAACAGTATTGAAGAAGTTGCTACTTTTTATTGTGTTGTATTTGATATAGCGACAAAAAAAATTCTTTTGCAAGAAAAAATAACTGGTCGTCCAAAAGGTGGCAGTGTTAAAACGTATTGGGCGGGAGCCTTTCATGAAGCACTAGAGAAAAACCATAAAGTGTATTCAAAATGGAAAAAAGGAGCAATGATAAAATAACAATTATAAAAATTTGAAAATTAGATAAATATGAAATTACAGAATTACGCGCAAGGGAAATGGTCAGCAGGAGAAGGAGAAGGACAGGCATTATTTAATGCTATTACCGGAGAACAAATAACAACAGCTAGTAGCAAAGGTTTGGATTTTGGCGAAATGATGAACTACGCCCGTAAAGTTGGCGGACCCGCCTTAAGAAAATTAACCTTTCAGGAAAGAGGTTTGATGCTAAAAGCATTAGCAATGCATCTTCAATCAAAAAAAGAATCTTTTTATAAAGTAAGTTGGGCAACCGGTGCAACACGTAATGATAGCTGGGTTGATATTGAAGGTGGGATCGGAAATTTATTCACCTATGCAAGTTTGAGAAGACAATTTCCAAATGAAACATTTTGTTTGGATGGAGAAGCTGCAAAACTCAGCAAGAACGGTACATTTATAGGCCATCATATTTGTGTTCCAAAAGAAGGAGTTGCTATACACATCAATGCATTTAACTTTCCTGTTTGGGGAATGTTAGAAAAAATCGCTGTCAACTTATTAGCAGGTGTTCCCGCAATAGTAAAGCCTGCAACAGTTACTTCCTTTCTGACGGAGGCGGTTGTCAAAGAAATTGCGGCATCTGGAATATTACCAAATGGTGCGCTGCAACTCATCTGTGGAAGTGCTAACGGAATTTTAGATTATGTAGAATCCCAGGATATTGTAACATTCACAGGTTCTGCCAGCACAGGAATGATGTTAAAATCCCACCCGCGATTAATCCAGGAAGCTGTTCCTTTTAACATGGAAGCCGATTCATTGAACTGCTGTGTATTAGGAAATGACGCTGTTCCGGGAACTGCCGAATTCGATATTTTTATTAAAGAAGTACAACGCGAAATGACTACAAAGGCAGGACAAAAATGTACTGCAATAAGAAGAATAATTGTTCCTGAAAAATTAGTTGAAGATGTACAGATCGATTTAGGAAAACGTTTAGCAACAACAACAATTGGCGATCCGAATGTTGAAGGAGTAAGAATGGGCGCATTAGCAGGTAAATCACAATTGAAAGAAGTTGCTGAAAAAGTGATGCAATTATCAAAAACGCAGGAAATTGTTTTTGGAGATCTGGAAAAATTTGAAGTGACAGGTGCTGACAAAAACAATGGAGCTTTCATGTCGCCAATATTATTTTTAAATAAAGATCCTTTCAAATTTCAAGACTGTCATAATCTGGAAGCATTCGGACCTGTAAGTACCATTATGCCATATAAAACAATTGAAGATGCAATTGAATTAGCCAAAATGGGAAAAGGCTCATTAGTTTGTTCAATCGTTACCGGTGATGATAAAATTGCAAAAGAATTTGTTATCGGAGCAGCGTGTATGCATGGACGAATATTAGTTTTAAATGCTGACTGCGCGAAAGAAAGTACAGGACACGGTTCTCCAATGCCATTATTAACTCATGGCGGACCAGGCCGTGCAGGTGGCGGAGAAGAAATGGGTGGTAAACGTGGTGTATTCCATTATTTGCAGCGAACGGCTATCCAAGCTTCTCCGACAACGCTTACCAATATTTCAAATCAATATCAGTACGGTGCAAAATATATTTTAAATGATATACATCCTTTTAAACGATATTTTGAAGAATTGATTATCGGGGAAACGCTAATCACCGAGAAGCACAAGGTAACATTAGAAAATATTGAGGCATTTGCGGAATTGAGCGGAGATAAATTTTACGCACATATGGATGCAAATTCATTAGACGGCACAATTTTCACAGGAAGAGTGGCACACGGCTATTATATATTATCAAGAGCTGCAGGACTATTTGTTGATGCACCAAAAGGACCAGTACTACTAAATTACGGTATTGATGAATGTAGATTTACAAAACCTGTTTATCCGGGAGCTGAGATAGGCGTAAGATTTACCTGTAAAGAAAAAGTAAATCAGGAGAAAAAATCGGAAGAGGATATTGCAAAAGGAATTGTAAAATGGCTGGTGGATGTTTATGACGAAACAGGCGAGACTGTTGCCATTGCAACAATTTTAACAATGGTAAAAAAGAAAAACCAAGACTAACATTTATATACGTTAAAAAAAATAAAAAATGGAATAAATTAGCAAAATGGAAACAGCTACAGAAACAAAAAATTTTTTCATCCTTTACAAACCGAAAGACATTGTAAGCGGAGATTTTTATCACGCAATTGCTCATAAACCAACTGGAAGTAAAGCTGAATTATTTTACATGTGCACAGCAGATTGTACCGGACACGGGGTCCCTGGAGCACTTATGAGCATGGTGGGGATTTCTCACATTAATGAATCAATTATCGAAAAGAATTTAATTCACCCGAATGATATACTGGACAATATGCGTAAAGGCATCATAGCTTCCCTTAATCCAGAAGGCAGTGAAGAAGAAAGTAAAGATGGGATGGATTGCGTTCTATGTGCTTATGACTTTGAAAATATGAAATTAGAATTTGCAGCCGCAAACAATCCTCTTTGGCTGATTAGAAATGATGAACTGATAGAATATAAACCGGATAAGATGCCTGTTGGAATGTACCATTCCACCACGACCCCATTTACATTACAAACAATTCAACTTCAGAAAGGTGATATTATTTATACTTTTACTGATGGATATGCTGATCAGTTCGGTGGAGAAAAAGGTAAAAAATATAAATACAAACAACTCCAGGAGAAATTACTTGCTATCACGAACCTTCCATTAAGTGATCAAAAGGGAATTCTTGACATTGAATTCGAAAAGTGGAAAGGGAATTTGGAACAGGTTGATGATGTTCTTGTTATTGGAGTTAAGATCTAATTTTTTACAAATCGTGTATAAAGCCCTTGATATTTTCAGGGGTTTTTTTATTGACTAATAATTGAATTTATTACAAACAACTCAGATTAGTTTTTTTGTACTAGTAGTTGTATATTTATTCTTACAAAACATGAAAAAAATAATTCTTCTTTTTCTTATAATTTCTTACCTGCTACCAATTAATCAATGTGTTTCACAAAACATTGATTCTTTATGGAGCGTTTACAACAATGTAAAAACCCCAGATAGCACAAGGCTGGAAGCATTCAATGATATCGCATGGAGTTTGCTTTATACCAACCCCGACTCTACTTATATTCTTGGACATATAGAATTAGAAATAGCAAGAACTAAGAAATTAAAAAAATGTGAAACAAAAGCCTTGAATACCATTGGTGCATCCTATCAGGTAAAAGGTAATTTCTTAAAAGCAATCGAATTCTATCAACAGAGTTTAAAGATCCGAGAAGATCTAAAAGATCTGAAAGGAGTGGCCTCATCTCTGGCAAATATTGGCAGCATCTATATTAATATCAATGAATTCGAAAAGGCCCTTGAATACCAGTTAAGGAGTCTAAAATTGGCAGAACAAATGGGTAATAAAGAGAGCATGGCCAGTTCTTTAAACAACATTGGAATTGCATATACAAATCTAAATGAAAATCAAAAGGCACTTGAATACAATCAAAAAAGTTTGAAAATGTATGAGACACTTGGAGATAAACAAGGTATCTCGGCTTGTTTCGCAAACCTTGGCAATACGTATTCGAACTTAGGTGACGAAAACAAAGCTCTGGAATACCAGAAAAAGAGTAATGAATTATCTAAAGAGATGGGCGACAAACATGGCGAATCTTCTTCTATGGGAGCGATTGGTAAAGCGTATTTCAAACAGAAAAAATATGTACTCGCATTGGATTATTTGAATAAAGCACAAGAACTTGCACACGAAATAGAAGATCTTGTTTCAGAAAAAGAAGTAACAGAAATATTATATGAGACCTATAAAGAAATGGGAAATCATATTAAAGCTTTAGAATTATTTGAAAAATTTGTAGTTCTCAAAGACAGTATATTAAAAGATGATAACCAACGGAAAATTGCAAACAAAGAACTAGAATATCAATACGATAAAAAAGCTGCAGCAGATAGTGTAAAAAATGAAGAAGAGCGAAAAGTAACACATGCCTTGATTTTGGCAAAAAATGCGCAGATCGAACAGGATAACACACAAAAATTGGCGCTATACGGAGGAGTCTGTCTTCTTTTAATTTTCGGAGGAATTATGTACAATCGTTTCAAAATGACACAAAGACAAAAAGAAATCATCGAAATAAAAAGCAAAGAAACGGAA
>JAPLDC010000488.1 GCA_026391935.1 Bacteroidota bacterium
CAGGAAAACTAAATTGGAAATAGGTATTTATTCAAATAGTAAAAAAATAGAAACTGTTAGCACCAATTTTTTAGGACCGGCAACACAAACAAAACATTAATTAATTTTATTTAAACATGTCAAAAATAAGTTGGGGAACAAAAATTGCCATATTATACATTGGTTTTGTTCTATTGATAGGCACGATGGTCACAATGAGTGTATATCAAAAGATTGACGTTGTTAGTGACGATTATTATCAGAAAGAATTGGTGTTTCAAAAACAAATCGATCAAACAAAAAATGCTGATGCATTGGTTGAAAAAATTTCTCATGTATTTACAGATAAAACCTTAGCGATAAAATTTCCAAGTGTGTTTAATGGAAAAAAAATTTCCGGCGAAATTGTTTTTTTTCGACCATCTGATGCATTAAAAGATTTTACTACTGAAATTCAGTTGGATGTAAATTCTCAGCAGCAGATCCAACTTAATAAGTTCATTAAAGGTATGTATAAGATGCAAGTTTCATGGAAAGTGGACAATATCGCATATTATACAGAAGAAGTAATTGTTATTCCTTAATAGTGATGAATAGTTTATTACCTGCATTAACATTAGGTTTTTTGGGAAGTTTCCATTGCGTTGGAATGTGTGGACCCATTGCACTTGCTCTTCCCTTGAACAGGGAAAGTTTATTTTCTAGAATTTTCGGAGCATTACTTTATAATTTCGGCAGAGCATTTATGTATGCTTTGTTTGGCGGATTGTTTGGTTTGTTAGGGCAAAGTTTAGTATTGGCGGGATATCAGCAAGCATTGTCAATTAGTATTGGTGTTGCAATATTGGTCGTTGTGCTGCTTCCTAGTTCCATGACAAATAAATTTAAGATCACTGCGATCATTTATTCATATTTAGGAAACATCAAACAAAAATTAGCTGTCCTTTTTAAGAAAAGTAACTTTTCTTCACTTTTTTTTATTGGAATATTGAATGGATTATTACCCTGCGGCTTGGTTTATTTAGGAATTGCTGGCGCTATCGCAACAGGAGATGGTATTCAAGGAAGTTTTTTTATGTTTCTATTTGGATTAGGGACTATTCCGGCTATGATTTCTCTAAATTTAATTAGTAGCAGTATCAGTGTAAATTTTAGAAATAAGATAAATAAAATTGTCCCTGTATTTGTAGTTTTTATGGCACTTCTGTTGATCCTGAGAGGGTTGAATTTAGGGATACCTTATGTTAGTCCGAAGATGTCATCAACAGCTCCTGTCTGTTCGAAATGTTGTCATAAATAAATGCTTTATTATATTTTTATCTTGTTTTTCTTTTCACAATAAAGATTAGTAGTTGCATTAAATACGATCGCTCTCGCCTGTAAACGGAATAAAAGTGTATTTTTAGCAAACATTAAAATTTTATTTGTCGAAGTATCATTAAAAATATTATTCTTTCAGCTTATGCAGAATATTATCAGGATCACAAAAGAATTTAATTTTGAAATGGCTCATGCTTTATTTGGTTATGACGGTCCATGTAAAAATATTCACGGACATTCCTATCAGCTATCTGTTACAATAAAAGGGAAGCCGATAAGCGATCCTAATGATCATAAACAAGGGATGATCATGGATTTTTCAGATTTAAAGGCGATTGTAATGCCGATAATTAACGAATTGGATCATTCGACAATATTGAACGGGAATTCTGAACATAAAAAATTAGCAGAAAAAAATATATTATTCGATAAGCTTGTTTTGGTAAATTATCAACCAACGTGTGAAAATATGCTAATCGATATAGCCAAACGCATCAAGGATAAATTACCTGAACATACACAATTGCACCATTTGAACTTACGTGAAACTCCTAGTTCGTATGCGGAATGGTTCGCAGATGACAATATTTGACATTTATTAATTTATAAATTTTTTCCTGTTTTTATTTGCCATTTTTCTACACGAATTTTATAGAACTCAAAGTGTTTTCTTTAAAATGTTGCTTCTATTTCAAATGAAATAATTCACATCCA
This sequence comes from Bacteroidota bacterium, assembly GCA_026391935.1. Classification (GTDB taxonomy): domain Bacteria; phylum Bacteroidota; class Bacteroidia; order 2-12-FULL-35-15; family 2-12-FULL-35-15; genus 2-12-FULL-35-15. Next base: position 2,014 of record JAPLDC010000488.1, read on the forward strand.
TTTAGCTAGAAATTGATTTAATTCCTTTCTCAGCTCCTTGAAAATTTTCTCGAAGGTTTGCAGTTGTTTTGTTTCATCAAGATGGGAAGAACAATTTATTTTTTTTGCTTTTGTTTCATCTTTATTCATTTCCTTTTCCATTGATTCCTCATGAACCTTGATGTTATGCGATAAAATGTCAATTTGTTCTTTTTGAATTATTAGCTTGTTTTGAAAATGTTCCACATTTGCTAAAATGTCTTTCGTAGTGTATTTTTTTGCAATCTCTGCAATTCTTCTTTGCATGATGCTTAATTCATCTTTATAAAAAAATAAATTATTTAACCACTCTTTATGTTCTTCGTGAATTTGAAAAGTTTCTGTAGTTTTCATAGTTTTTTGTTTTTAATGCCAAGACAAATCTCGTTAGGACCGATTCTTTTTCCAGTGATTTGTATCAATATACCTGATGATTATTGTCAAATTTGAATTTTTTGCTAGAAAATATCGTTTTTTAATCGAAAAGCATATCCTTTAAACATAGGATCTTATGTATTGAAAATGTGACAAAAATCATATAATAATGAATTTTTATAGTCTATTTTATGAATTTTTCTGTTTTACTGACTATATTTGTATGACAAAACCAACTGAAAAAACCTTTCTGATGCTCAAGGAAATAGAAATGCTTGATGCTTTGTTTAAGCATGCCACTGAAGGGATAATTGTATCTGATACGAAGGGGAAAATCATTATGATCAACCCTATCGCAGAAAAGCTTTTCGGCTTTTCGAAGGATGAATTGTTGGGCGAAAAAATTGAGTTGTTAATACCTGCTCGTTTCTCCCACAATCACGTGAAAAAGAGAGAAGGATATGCAAAAACTTCTCCTTCTAGGGCAATGGGGATAGGAATGGACTTATTTGCTATGCGTAAGGACGGCTCAGAATTTCCGGTTGAGATCAGTTTGAGTAACTTCAAAACAAGTGCAGGTGATTTTATCATGAGCTTTATTGTTGATATTACAGAACGTAAAAAACATGAGGTTGAATTAAAGAATGCTCATGAGGAAATCAAAAATCTGAATATAGAACTTGAAAATAGAGTAGAGGAAAGAACAGAGGAACTTGCTCGAGCAATAAACAGGCTTGCTGAGTCGAAACAGGAGGTAATGCGTGCGCTTGAGAAAGAAAAAGAATTGAATGTTCTTAAATCAAGATTTGTGACGACAGCTTCGCATGAATTTAGAACTCCATTAGCAACAATTTTATCTTCTGTTTCTCTTATTTCAAAATATAATTTAACACAGGAAGAAGAAAAACGGTTAAAACATATCAGCAGGATAAAATCAGCCGTAAATAATCTGACAGAGATCCTAAATGATTTTCTCTCACTTAGTAAATTGGAAGAAGGGGTCATCAGAAATAATCCTCAAGAAATAAACATTTCTGATTTCGCCAAAGATGTAACTGAAGAAATGAAAGCAATGCTTAAAGATGGCCAGTCCATCGTCTATAAACATAGTGGCAATGTTAAGATCAAACTTGATAAACAGTTGTTAAAAAATGTGTTGATCAATTTGCTTTCGAATGCAATAAAATACTCATTAGAAGATAAGGCTATTGAGTTTTATACCAATAATGAAAAGCAAGGATATGTTCAGATTTCAATAAAAGATAACGGGATTGGAATTCCGGAGGAAGATCAACCTCTTTTATTTGAACGCTTTTTCAGAGCTCAGAATGCTGGTAACATCCAAGGAACCGGACTTGGGTTGAATATTGTGAATAAATATCTGGAGTTGATGGAAGGCGAAATATCCTTTGTCAGTAAAATTAATGTTGGAACAACTTTTAATATTATCATTCCAACTTTAAATAATTAGTATTTTTTTAGCATAATAACGTGTATAGTAAATAAATTAAATTAATAAAAAAGTATAATGAAAACGATTCTATTGATTGAGGATAATTTTGAAATGCGTGAAAATACCGCAGAAATACTGGAATTAGCGAAATATGAAGTTATTACTGCAGTAAATGGAAAAGAGGGCGTAAAACTTGCCATTGAACGAAAACCTAATTTAATTGTTTGCGATATTATGATGCCCGAACTGGATGGGTATGAAGTATTAAATTTATTAAGTAGAGACAATGAAACTGCAGGGATACCTTTTATTTTTCTGACAGCAAAAGCTGAAAAAGGAGATTATAGAAAAGGGATGGAAATGGGTGCAGACGATTATTTAACAAAACCTTTTGATGATATGGAATTGTTATATGCGGTGGAGGCTCGATTGAAAAAAAATGAAATGTTAAAGGCCGATTTCGTAAGGACATCGGAAGGTTTATCTTCTTTTATGGAGGAAGTGAATACTGATCATTTGGCAAAATTATCTCAAAATAAAGAAGCGCGTCCCTATAAAAAGAAAGAGAATATTTACCATGAGGGAGGAATCCCAAAATCTATTTTCTTTATCAATAAAGGGAAAGTGAAAACATTGAGAGCAAATGTTGATGGGAAAGAATATATAACAGGATTGTACAAGGAAGGTGATTTTATTGGTTATACCTCACTTTTAGAGGAGATGGATTATGCCGACTCAGCGATAGCATTAGAGGATTCTGAAATTGTAATTATTCCTAAAGAATATTTCTTTTCGCTATTATACAGCAGCAGAGATGTTGCTACAAAATTTATCAAAATGTTATCAGATAACGTTGCTGAAAAGGAAGACCGGTTGTTAAAATTAGCTTTCAATTCGGTAAGAAAAAGAGTTGCAGAAGCCTTGATTATGCTTCAGGATAGATATAAAAAAGAAGGTGACGGGAATTTTAGTATGTCCATATATCGGGAAGATCTGGCGGGTATCGTTGGAACATCTACCGAAACTGTTATCAGAACCTTATCGGATTTTAAGGATGAAAAACTAATTCAGATAACCGGAAGTAATATTACAATACTTAATTTAGGAAAGTTGGAGTCTATGCGTAATTAAGTAGTGAAAAACGTTTGTGATATAAAAAGCCTGTAAATCAATTATTTACAGGCTTTTTTACTGTTAAAGACTTTTGTGATCCCATTTGGATTCGAACCAAAGGCCTACGGTTTAGAAAACCGTTGCTCTATCCAGCTGAGCTATGGGATCATTAATGAAGAAAAAAAAAGGTTAATGATAAAGATGTTATAAGTAAAATATAACAAATAACCATTAACCATCTATTTTGTCGGGGCGGCAAGACTCGAACTTGCGACCTCCTGGTCCCAAACCAGGCGCGATAACCAACTACGCTACGCCCCGAACTAAAGCTATTAAAGAACTTTAAAAGCGGATGCAAATGTACTATTATTTTTTATTCTACAAAGAATATACTTAAATAGTTTAAAATTCTATTGCACCTTATTGGCGGAGAGAGAGGGATTCGAACCCTCGGTACCGGTTTCCCAGTACGACAGTTTAGCAAACTGTTCCTTTCGGCCTCTCAGGCATCTCTCCAAACCCTTTTTTCAAAGGAATGCAAATGTAAAAAAAGATTTCCTATTGCGAAACAAAAATCCATTATTCCTCAATTTATTACCACTTTCTACTTTTAAGCATACTTGCTCTGTTTTTAATGAAATTATCAATTCCCTGTGTTATATTTGCTAGACAATATTTTCCAATTAATTATCGCATTATGTCCGCCAATTCTAGATCAACTGTACAATTATTTGTTTGTGTTTCCTTGGCATTATTTATTTATGGATGTAATGGAAATGGGTCTCCAGCTGATTCAAAAACAAAGTCAGACAATGAAAATATTTCAGCCGATCAAATAAAATATATCAAGATTGAGGATGCCAAAAGCTTTCTTCCTTCCTGGTCGAAAGAGAATATACTTGTATACAATGTCATCGGTGAGCCCGATGAATTACATCCCACAAATGGTGTTTTAGCTTCACGTTCAGAAATTTTAGGTTATACCCAAGTTTATTTGGTTGGGACCGATTTTAAAACACTTACCCTGAGACCAATTGCTGTTAAAGCAATGCCAACAATATCAGAAAATGGGAAAGAATATACCTATGAAGTCCGCAATGATATTAAGTTTGATGATGGCAGCACATTATCCGTTGAAGATATCTTATTTACTTTTAAAGCGAATAAATGTCCGCTTACAAATAACCCAAGTGCAAAAACCTATTTAGATAATCTGGTCGATATTGTTGTATCTAAAAGCAATCCTAATGCTTTTACGGTTATCATGAAAGAAAAATACATTCAAAATATTAGTTTTCTTTCGGAATTTCCTATTATGCAGCGCTCATTTTTTGATCCTAAAAATGTATTATCTAATTACTCTTTTGCTCAGTTCAATGATAAAAAATTTAAAGCGGATGAGCACAAAGATCTGAATGATTGGACCACTGAATTTAATAGTGCCAAATATAGCCGTGACCCCAAATACACTGTTGGTGCAGGCCCATACCGCGTTGAAAAATGGGATGCAGGTCAAAGTGTGACTCTTGTTTTGAAAAAGGATCATTGGACAAAAAATAGAGCAGAAATGTATTTGACTTCTTATCCTGAAAAAATAATTTTCAAGTTAAACAAGGACCCAAACTCACAGATGCTTGAATTTAAAGCACAAACATTTGATGCCTCAACATCGCTTTCTAATAAGATGTTATTGGATCTTCAAGCGGATACAAATTTTAATGCCAATTATAATTCGCGCTTTACAGATACTTATAATTATGGTTTTATTGCAATGAATATGAAACCGGATGGAATAAAGCGTAAAAAATTGTTTGTGGATAAGAACGTGAGAAGAGCCATGGCACTTCTTGTTCCTCTTGATGATATTAACAGAATAACCAATAAGGGAAGAAACAAAAGGGTTGTGGGTCCTGTATCAATGTTGAAAGCCGATTATAATACCGATTTGAAATTGATCCCATTTGACATCGAAAAAGCAAAAAAAATGTTGGATGATGCCGGTTGGAAAGATACGGATGGTGATAATATTCGTGATAAGATGATCGATGGAGAAAAAGTAAAAATGGAGTTTTCACTTAATTATTTTACAACTTCTGTTGAATGGAAAGATCTAGCAAAGATGGTTTCTGAGCAAATGTATAAGGCCG
>JAPLDC010000387.1 GCA_026391935.1 Bacteroidota bacterium
TTTATGGAATTTTATTTTCTAATCAAAAGGCTTATCAATAAAGAAGAAAAGCATAATAATTTGCTTAAAAAATCAAGCGTATATAGGCAAAAGCTGTTCCGTTTACCATAAGTATGACAAATTAACAGCAAACCCCTGAAATCTCTTTACCAGAAAGGAAAGTATTGTTCAGGATTTCTACAGAATTAAACACTAAATTTGTCTAACAAAAATCAAGGAAATTGAAAATTTTACTCATAGAAGATGAAAAAGACCTGCTGGACTCGATGAGAACCTATCTCGAGTCGGAAGGTTATATCTGTGAAACAGCTTCAGATTATCAGAAGGCATCAGAAAAGGTAAATGTTTATGATTATGATTGTGTGGTGGTCGACATTACTTTACCAAAGGGAAATGGTTTACAGATCGTAAAAGAATTAAAAGAGAAAAAATCAGAGTCGGGTATCATTATCGTTTCGGCAAAAAATTCCCTGGACGATAAATTAAAAGGATTGGAATGGGGTTCGGACGATTACCTTACAAAACCTTTTCATCTTTCAGAGTTGAACGCCAGAATAAAAGCAATAGTGAGAAGAAAAAGTTTTGATGGCAGCAATGAAATTCTATTAAATGAAATAAAAATTAATATCCAATCCAGAACTGTTTATATTAATAATAATTTGTTGACGCTTACAACAAAAGAATATGAATTACTGCTTTTCTTTATTTCAGCAAAAAATAAGGTCATAACAAAAAACGCTATTGCAGAACATCTCTGGGGAGATGATATGGACCAAAATGATTCTTTTGATTTCATATACACACATATTAAAAATCTAAGAAAAAAAATGCTTGAAAAAGGTGCTGAAGATTATATAAAAACAATTTACGGTATTGGATATAATTTTTCTACAAAATAAGCATGAAATTATTAAACAAAACGAGTATTTACTACCTACTTTTCGCAATTCCTGTTTTTGCGATCTGTTCTTTTTTTTTATACAACCTGGTTTCGTAAAAAAATTATTACAACAACGGACCTGACAAGCGACATCGATAACCAGATCGAATTGAAACCCACGATCCAACTCTCAGACAAATCAAATTTAAATTTTTCGGATACAATGATCTATGATCGTTTGGAAGAAGAGGTTCTACCTTACAGAGTTTTAAAGGCCATCGTAAGTGATGGGAATAGCAATTTCGAATTAACAATCCGTAAATCCTCGATTGAATCTGACGACCTGATCGAAAGCATTATTTATCCTGTGCTATTCTTGTTCTTACTTTTATTAACCGGCTTTTTTATCATTAATTGGTATGTGTCTAAAAAATTGTGGAGGCCATTTTATCAAACGTTGGAACAACTGGAACGGTATAAATTAAATGAAAACTCAAATAGTTTCAGCAATACTCCGATCACCGAATTTTCAGAATTAAATAAAACACTGAATACCATGATCGATAAAATTCAGAGTGATTTTATCAGCCAAAAGCAGTTCATTGAAAATGCATCACATGAGATCCAGACGCCATTGGCCATCATAAAAGCGAAAATTGAATTATTGATCCAATCAAAAAATCTGAATGAAAGCGATATGCAGCTCATCCAATCAATTTACAACGCAAGCAATAAATTATCATCTTTAAATAAAGCATTGTTATTACTTTCAAAAATTGAAAACAATCAATTTACAAATTCAGAGACCATTGAAATTGAGCCGCTAATAGAAAAGACATTAGGGCATTTCGAAGACATGGTCCTTTTAAAGAATATTTCAATTGAAAAAAAATACCTATCCCCGGTAAGTTTATCAATGGATCCCGTTTTAGCTGATATACTGATCAGTAATTTGATCCAGAATGCGATCCGGCATAATATTACAAACGGCTCCATTATCATAAAACTATCCGATAATTGCATTTCAATCTCCAATACAAGTAAATCTTCGGTTTCCAATACAGATGAACTTTTTCAGCGGTTCAAAAAGAATGAGGGTTCGGCAGAATCGATTGGCTTAGGATTAGCAATAATAAAAGAGATCTGCGAAAATTATAAGATCAGACTAAATTATAGTTGCAGCAACTCTATTCACACCCTGCAGCTTAATTGTTAAAAAGTAAATTGTATCTACAGATTTCATCCAGATTCTTAACCTAATTTTAGGCATTAATATTACCTATGCAAAAGAACATTTTTGTACTGCTTTTTATTTTTTTTCTTTCTCCTTGTATTGATGCACAAACACAAGGATTGGATTCCTATATCCAGAAAGGTTTAATTAACAGTCCATTATTATTAGACTATCAAAACCAAATACGCTTAAATCAAATAGACAGCAGTGTACTTTTGGCTCAAAAAAAACCACAAGTAAATGCAATCGGGCAGGTATTGGTAGCGCCTGCATATAATGGATACGGATATGATGAAGCTGTAACCAACACGGGTAATTATGCCGCTCAAGTAAGCGTATCTCAGATCATTTTTGCCAAAAAAATATATGCTCCGCAGTATGAAGCACTTCGGATAGAAAACCAATCTATATCCAACACTTCAAAGATCTCTGAACACGATTTAAAAAAAAGCATAACGGATCAATATTTAACCGCTTATTCATCCTTGGCAGCACTTTCCTTTCTTAAATCAACGTATGAATTAATGCAAGAGGAGAAAGTTGTATTGCAAAAATTCGTTGAGCAGGGACTTAGTAAACAGACGGACTATCTCTCATTTGAAATTGCGATTCAATCGGAAGAGATCCAGATGAAACAGCTGCAAAATCAATATCGGAATGATCTGCGCCAGCTGAATTTAATTTGTGGCATAAATGATACCGCTTTATATATTTTGACCACACCGGATATTCAGGTACAGACAAAAATTGACAATAACAATTCATTATTCCTGAAACAATTCAAGATTGACAGCATCAAGATCAACAACCAAAAATCTCTGGCAGCGGCAAACTATAAACCTAAATTGAGTTGGTTTGCGGATGCTGGATTGTTAGGCTCAAACCCGTCCTTACTTTATAAAAATTTTGGTGGAAGCTTTGGATTAAATTTTTCTGTTCCATTATTTGATGGCAGACAAAAAAATCTTCAATATCAAAAAATAACCCTTTACGAATCTACCAGAAGCAATTATCAAAAATATTATAAAAGCCAGCATGATCTTCAGTTCGATCAAATTTTATCGGCTATTACCGAAAATGATCAATTGATCGCTCAGATCAGAAAACAGCTTGAAACAACAGAAACACTTATTAAAGCAAGCAAACAATTATTGAATAAAGGTGAATTGTCGGTAACAGATTTTATTATTACGATAAAAAATTATATTGATATAAAAGGACAATTGAACACCACTGAATTAAAAAAATTACAATTAACCAACGAATTGAATTATTGGAATTGGTAGGTACAAACAATAACCGGATACGAATTTCAGAAAATGGAAATTTTCGTATTTGAACAATATAAAAAAACATGAAAAAAATATTATTTATTCTTTTACCACTGTTTTTAGCACTTTCCGCCTGCACAAACAACAATACCACTCAAGAGGAAGAAGAGAGCTCCGGAGCCAAAACACCGGTAACTTTAACATCTGTATTGGTTGAGCCTATTTCTGAAACGATAGAGTTGAGAGCCACATCTACTTTTCAGAAAAAGATCTCTGTAAAATCAAATTTGGCGGGATACATTGAAAACTCGACATTGAATATAGGAGATGAAGTATCACAAGGTCAAGTCCTATTCAGTATCAAAACAAAAGAAGCTAGTGCACTTCAGGACACGGACATCCTAAAAGATTCTTCCTTATTTTTTTCAGGATTGATAAAAATAAAGGCGCAGAAAAGCGGTATTATCACAACACTCGATCATCTCAAAGGTGACTATGTTCAAGAAGGTGACCAACTTGGAATTATTTCTGACCGGAGCAGTTTGGTATTTATTTTAGAAGTTCCTTTCGAGCTTCACACATATGTAAAAATAAATACGACCTGTGAAATATCTCTTCCGGACAATCAAGTTATTCAAGGGAAAATTACGAGTTCACTCCCAACAGTTGATGCCATGTCACAAACGCAAAGTTTTGTTGTCAGCCCGATAAGTAATATGAGTCTTCCTGAAAATTTAATTGCAAAGATCCGTATTGTTAAATCAACAAAAGAAAAAACAACTGTTCTTCCAAAAACAGCAGTCCTTGCTAATGAGACACAATCTGAGTTTTGGGTAATGAAGCTTATCAACGACAGCATAGCCGTAAAAATCCCTGTAAAAAAGGGAATAGAAACAAGTGAAAAAGTGGAGATCGCAGATCCTATTTTCAATGCAACGGATAGAATACTTCTAAACGGAAATTACGGTCTAAGTGATACTGCAAAAATTACAATTCAAAAAACTGAATAATGAAACATTTTTATAGCGGACATAAAAATTCGATTTCATTTTTGCTTGCAGTAGTTTTGCTTGCAGGATTTTTTGCATACACAAAAATGCAAACCTCCTTATTCCCTGAAATAACTTTTCCTAAAATAAAAATTGTAGTTGATAATGGTCAACAGCCTGTCGATAAAATGATGGTCACTGTTACCAAACCACTTGAAAACGCGATAAAACAAGTGCATGACCTAAAAATGGTACAAAGCACTACCAGCCGGGGCTCATGCGACCTTTCCGCCTATTTTAATTGGGATGCCGACATAAATGTTTGTCAGCAAATGATGGAATCACGCATTAGTGAGATCCGAAATACACTTCCTCCGGATGCTGATATCCGCGTTGAAAAAATGAATCCTTCATTGCTGGCGGTGATGGGATATTCGATGGAATGTAAAGACAAAAGTCCGATCGAACAAAAGCTGATCGCAAACACGATCATCAAACCTTTTTTGTCGCAAGTACCCGGTGTTGCAACGGTACGGATCTTAGGAGGAAAAACAAAAGAGTATTGGATAGAACTGAACACGCAGAAAATGAGTTCGTTCTCCATTACTCCCGACATAATAAAAAGCGCGATCGATCAAACAAATTTTATTACTTCAAACGGTTATTCATATGATTACAAACGATTATACTTAAACCTGACTGATGCTGGATTGCACAGTAAAGAAAATATCGAAGACGTTGTTGTAAAAAATGATGGAAAGCGAGTCCTATTATTAAAGGATATTGCCACGATTGAGATCAAAGAACAGGTAGAATACACAAAAATAAATGCCAATGGAAAAGAAGCATTGATAATTAATATTTTCAAACAACCGAACTCAAATCTGGTAGAGATCTCAGATGCTATGCAGGCAAAAGTTGAAGAGTTGAATAAGATATTACCAAAAAATGTATCGCTTCAGCCCTATTATATTCAGGCAAATTTTGTGAACAGCGCCATTAAAAGTGTTGTAGATTGTTTATGGCTGGGATTAATACTCGCAATCGTTGTTGCCATAATTTTTCTTCGTTCTGTAAAAGCAAGTATCACAATTTTAATTACGATCCCAATTACATTGGCGCTGACATTAATAATACTTCTTACGATAGGATACACGCTGAATATAATGACTTTGGGTGCAATAGCTGCGGCCATAGGATTGATCATTGATGATTCTATAGTAGTTGTTGAACAAATCCATCGCACACATGAGGAGCATCCAAATGAACACACCTCTTCTTTATTAGTAAGGTCGATTAAATATCTATTTCCGGCAATGGTTGGTTCATCCTTAAGCACCATTGTCATATTTGTTCCTTTTGTTTTAATGGGCGGTGTTGCCGGTGCATATTTTAATGTATTAACAAACACAATGATCATAACCCTGATCTGTTCCTTTTTCGTGACCTGGCTGGGACTACCAATAATATATTTATTGCTGTCAAAAAAAACACGGCCGGAACCAAAGAGCACTGTTGTAAAATCAAACAGAAAAATAAATATTGGGTGGATCTCTTTTTTTATAAAACGCCCTGTAATAAGTTTTGCTTTTGTTTCATTTCTAATTCTTTCCTTATGGTATATTTTCCCAAGACTTGAAACAGGTTTTCTGCCTGATATAGATGAAGGAACAATTGTTCTTGATTACAAATCTCCTCCGGGAACTACTGTGGAAGAGACAGACAGAATGTTAAGGGAGGCAGAAAAATTAATTGTTCGGGTTCCCGAAGTAGAAAATTATTCGCGCAGAACAGGTGCCGAAATGGGTTTTTTTGTAACAGAACCCAATCGTGGAGATTATCTCATTCAGTTAAAAACAAATAGAAAAAGAACGACAGAAGAAGTGATTGGTGCTATCCGTGAAAAGATTGCCAGCACACAACCCTCTCTGGAAATTGATTTCGGACAGATCATAGGAGACATGCTTGGAGATTTAATGAGTTCTGCTCAGCCGATCGAGATAAAAGTTTTTGGAAATAACCCTGAAGAATTAAATCATTATGCAAAACAAATTGCAGGCATTGTAGAAAATGTAAAGGGTACCGCAGATGTATTTGATGGGATCGTTGTTGCAGGGCCGGAAGTGAATATCACTCCAAAGTACTCTAAACTTGCACAGTTCAACATTACACCTGCTGATTTCCAATACCAGATGCAAACGCAATTGGAAGGAAATGTAATTGGAAATATCATCGAAAATCAGCAAATGACAAA
>JAPLDC010000074.1 GCA_026391935.1 Bacteroidota bacterium
CAGCCAATTTATTTCCGGAAATTAAATTCCCTTCTCCTGAAGCGCCTCCTCCAATGATGTTACCGGAAGTCCCACTTAATAAGATCCCGTTTGCATTTGGAATAGAATCGGTTCCTAAAACATTTGTCCCAATATAATTTCCTTTGATGATCATGTTTTTAGCATTTGAACCGAAAATTGAAATCCCTCCATCCACGTTACCGGAAATAATATTTCTTTCGGCTGCTGTAGCACCTCCGATACTATTATTATAAGAATCGTTTATCGCGATACCATAGTAATTTGAAATTGTATCTGTCCTAACAACACCATTAACATTGATACCGATATAATTCCCTTTGATAATATTATCATGCGAAACATTTGTATTTATTGCGACACCGGCATATGAATTTCCTGAAATAATATTTCGTTGAAGCGAAGAATTTCCCCCGACTGTATTGTATGACGAAGAATCGATCGCCACTCCGTAATAATTAGGAATAGCAAACATCCCGGTTCTATCGCAGCCAATATAATTCCCTTTTACAACATTATTATTTGATTTTTGAATGCCGATTCCGGCAGTCGTATTTCCGGAAATAATATTATTATTTATCGTATTGTTCGCTACGTCACCATACAGCACAACACCAATATCATTTGGAATTGCGGTGCTGCCATCATAATTAACACCAATATTTGAATCGGAGACTGTGCAATTTCCACTTGGATAAGTGCTATATTTTGTAAGAATAATTCCATACTGAAATCCGTATATAATTAATCCCTTTGCAACACCTCCTGAAAAAGGAAAACATAAAGCATAGGTTAAATTGGTTGTACTTTTTATACAAATTTCAGGACCATTTGGATTTGTATTACCCGGTTGTGTTGTTCCATCGATAGCAACTGAAATACTATTTATTGTAGGTAATAAAGAAACAAGTGAAATTGTATTAACACCTGTGGCAATACTATAATTAGGGTCTGAGGCAGGAATATTAAAAACAATATTATCAGCATCTGCCGGATTTGCATTAGCAGAAATGATTGCCTGGCGCAAAGATCCGGCACCAGCATCCAACGTATTTATTACTGTGAAAGTAGCAGCTTCTGTTTTTAGCGAAATAAATAAAATGCTAAATAGAAACAGGAATTTGGAAAAAAGTAGGTTTGTTTTCATGGAGCGAAAATTGGATGGTACAAACAAATATACAAAAGAAAATCCCTATCCAAAATTATAAACTACTGATGATCAGAAGGAAAGATCCTACTATATCATTATACTTCTTTCACTATAAATCCGATGCTCTTGAGGTCATTCCAAAAACCTGGATATGATTTTTTTACAACTTCAGGATGTTCAATGGTGATTGCATCCATCTTCATTGCAAAAGCAGCAAATGCCATTGCCATACGATGATCTTCGTAGGTAGCGATAGTTACAGAAGTCTTCCCAGCATCTTTTTGAGAGTTGTTTGTAGCTGAAGAATTTATTTTTATACTGTTGTCGTTTAGGATTTCAACTTCAGTACCCAGTTTTTTCAATTCAATTTTCAGGGCTTCAATACGATCGGTTTCTTTTATCCGTAAGGTATGCAAACCATTGAACAAAGCGGGTATATTCATGGCACTCACAACAACAGATATCGTTTGGGCAATATCCGGACAATCAGAAAAATCGAAACCAAAATGTTCATCCTTTACTCTATGTTTTGTGATACGAATTCCACCTGCAACATATTCTGTTTTTATTCCGAAAAAACTAAATACATCTGCAACAATTGAATCGCCTTGTAAACTTGGATGTTTCAATCCATGAATTGTAAGGTCGACCTCTTTTGCTAAAGCAGCAATCGCATACCAATAAGAAGCTGAACTCCAATCGCCTTCTACATTATAAACATAATCTACTTCACTCTTTTTATGATAATTTTGCTTGCTTACAGAAATAGAATTATCGTGCCATTGACCATAAACACGAAACTCCTCCATCATTTTTAATGTCATGTTGATGTATGGACGGGAAGTTACTTCTCCTTTAAATTTTATCACCAAGCCATTTTGTAATTGAGGAGAAATTAATAATAAAGCAGAAATAAACTGACTGCTTACATTGCCATCCATTTCAATTTCGCCACCTCTCAGAGCCTTACCGGTAATTTTTAGAGGCGGAAAACCTTCCTCTTCCAT
>JAPLDC010000308.1 GCA_026391935.1 Bacteroidota bacterium
GCTGTTGTTCCTGTTACGGTATAGGATGTTGTGGTTACTGGTGAAGCGGTTGCTGTATTTGCACCGGTAGAAGTAGCACCGGCACTCCAAGTATATGTTGTTCCGCCACCGGCAGTTAATGTTGTCGCTACTCCCGCACAAATTGTCGGAGAGTTAACCGTGATAACTAATACCGGAGAAACAGTAACTGTTGCCACAGCTGTGCTCGTACAACCTGCAGCCGAAGTTCCTGTTACTGTGTATGAAGTTGTTGAAGCAGGTGTAGCTGTTGCTGTAGTTATACCTGTTACTGTTACACCGGCACTCCAAGAATAAGTGGATGCACCTCCTGCAGTTAATGTTGCGGTTCCACCCGGACAAATAGTTGCGGATGTGACTGTTGTTATTGGTGAAGGATTTACAGTAATTGTATAAGTACTTGGAGTTCCCACACAACCTAATAACGTTGGTGTAATGGTAATTGTGCCGGTAATTGCAGCAGCAGTGGCATTTGTTGCGGTAAATGCAGGAACACTTGCAGTTCCACTTGCAACCAATCCTATATTAATATTAGAGTTCGTCCATGTAAATGTTGCTCCGGCAGGTGCACTAGTAAAAGTGTTTAATGGGACTGCGGCACCAGGACAATAGGTGAGGTTAGCTTCTGCAGTTACAGTCGTTAAAGGCGTAACTGTTACAGTAGAAACAGCAGAATTGGAACAACCTGCAGTAGTTCCTGTGACAGTGTAAGTTGTAGTTCCAGCAGGGGTAACAGTGATCGGGTTAGTTATAGCGGCTGTTGACCAGAGATAGGTAGTTCCACCGGCAGCGGTAAGTGTAGCTGTAGCTCCAAAACAAATGGTAGGGGAATTCACCGTTACTAGAGGTAATGGAGTAACGGTTACAGTTGCTATAGCAGTTGCTGTACATCCGTCAGTGCTTGTTCCTGTTACGGTATAAGTTGTCGTCGCCAGTGGAGTAGCTGTTGCAGTTGCTCCGCCTCCAGATGTTGCTCCAGCGCTCCAGGTATAGGTTGATGCACCGCCCGCCGTTAACACAGCAGTTTGTCCTGCACAAATAGTAATTGAATTGACAGTTACTATTGGCATTGGATAAATGGTAACTGTTGAGGTTGTAGTTGAGGTGCAGCCTCCTGGTCCAGTAACAATATGTGTGATAGTATATGTGCCTGGAGTGGTATAAGTTACAGTAACAGGACTAGTTGTTGAAGAGGCAGGACTTGCCCCCCCACCTCCAAAAGTCCATGATTGTGTATATCCTACAGGTATAGCAGGAGAACTAGTGAAAGTAAAAGAGTTACCAGTCAAACAGGTATTCGCTGTTTGAGTGAAGGCTGATGTAGGTTGAGGATTGATGGTGATTGTGTAGGTAATGGGTAACCCAACACACCCTGATAAAGTGGGCGTAACGGTAATTGTACCTGTAATTGCGGCCGTAGTAGCATTTGTTCCAGTAAATCCAGGGACATTTCCGGTACCTGTCGCTGTTAAGCCAATTGCCACATTTGAATTAGACCAGGTATATGTTGCCCCGGCCGGTACACTTACAAAATTTGTTGCGGCAATGGCGGTGCCAGCACAAACAGCTATATTGGCTGGTGCTGTAATTACTGGTAAAGGGTTTACTGTTACAGTAGTTATCGCAGTACAAGTTGTGGCACCATTTGTAACCGTAACGGTATAAGTGCCACTCATGGCGACTGTTGAAGCAGGACGAGTAGGATTTTGCAGTGTTGATGTGAATGCACCGGGTCCACTCCAGCTATATGTTCCACCACCTGTTGCGTTTAATTGAATTGTAGCACCTGCACAATAAGGCCCTGTATTAGTTGCTGTGGCGACGCAAGAAGTACAGGGGGCTGGTGCAGTATAAGTTTGAGTCAGCGTACATGTTGCATCAGCGGTAAAGCCAGCAGTAATTGTACAAGGGCCACCAGTAGGTGTAATGCCGGATATAGTATAATTGTAAGGACTCACAAGGCCAGAACTTGGCACAGTAACACTTCCACCACAACTACTTGTGATTACTAGATTTCCTGTAGCAGGAGGGTATACAAAGGTTACAGACCCGGTAACTGAATACGTATTAGTAGCAGGTACACAGGCCCCTGGAACTGCTGTCAAAGCAGACATTCCGCAAAGTACAGCACAATTTGTACTTCCTGGTCCGAGCGTTTGACTGAACTGAATAACCCCGGCAGTGTTTGAGAAATTAGTTAATAATAAAATATAAAATTGGCCTACTATTGCATTTGGAATATTTGCTGTTTCTGTTGCGGCAGCAGAATAACTACAACTTAAAATATTTGCTGCCGAAATTCCTGCACAACCCGCAGCTTGACTTGTAAAAGGACCCCATAAACAATAGTCGACATCTAAATTCCCGGCACCGGCAGTTGTACCTTGATTGATCCCAATACTAAGATTTCCGGCTGTGGCAGCTTGCATAAAATACCAAACAGGATTTGGTGTAGAAAATAAACAGCCATATGTTCCACCGCTACCTAAAGATGCAATACCTGTATTATTGGGGAAGGTATAAGTTGTTCCGGTACAAAAAGGGATAGCCTGAGAACAATCATCTCCAGGTCCAGGAGGCACAACAACAGGTGTTGTGATACAAATATTAAATGTTGTTGTTGCAGGAACACCTGAAAAATAATCATAAATTCTTACCCAATAAGTTTGTCCGATAGTGAGGCCCGCTATTGTGCTGCCACCAGTAGATCCACTCAAATAAGCAAAGTCGTTACAACTCATAGCTGTTAGTCCGCCACACGTTCCAGAGAAAATCTCAACGACTGGATCAAAGCTTGCCGATGCTGCTACCGTTATTACTTGAGAAGTTCCTGCCGCTACGAAGGAATACCAAACATCATCATCAGCAGTACCAACACAACCAGCTAAGGTTTGTGTTGCACCTGAAGTAGTTCCTGAAGTATATGTACAAGCCACCCCTGGAGTTAAAACTGTTGCTGCACATGGATTGTCATTTGCGGGAGGAGGAGGAGGTGCCGGATTTGCAACATCACAAATACCAAAAGTACCTGTGCCGCTAAAATAAGACCACACCCTTACATAGTATGTTGCACCTGGTGTTAAACCCGATTGAACAATTTGAGGCATTAGACCAATAGCATCATCGCTACATGCAATTTGTGTTGGTGCTCCACAAGGTCCGTTATATAATGCCATTCCTCCATCTGTAATACCTCCACCTGACATAGTAAGTGTTATACTTCCACTAGCTGGAGCAACGATACTATACCATACATCAGGTGCTCCCGGTGAGGCACAGGTTGGTGCACCACCGTTAGCAGCATCGCTAGCATACGTTGCACCCACGGTAGTTCCATTTGTAACAATACAAGTTGCATTTGTTGCCAGAGCAGTTGCAGCACAAGGTGTATTTCCTTGCCCGAATATTTGACCGGATAGAAGAAGAAATAATCCTAAAAAAACTCCAATTATTTTTTTTGAAATTGAACTTTTTAGAACTTTTCGAATTCTTGTTTTATGTAAATTTATTTTCATACAAGGGAGAGTTTGTATTCGTTTCAGTTTGAGTATCAATAAATATTATTTTTTATAAATAAACTCTTTATAAGAGATCATTTTTACATTGTGTTCAGCTAATTTTGATTTTATTGCTGCTAGATAATCCGAGCCATCATCTTTTGGACAATTCACATAGACTAATAAATTTTTTGCATCAATAGTACAATCAATGACTCCCGGAATATTTTTGATTACCGTAATAAATTTTGAAGGGTTTTGTTGGGCTCCTTCTAATTGATCTGCTGAAATAACATATTGAACATTTAACCCTTGAAATCTTGGCAACCCATGATTCAGATTTGTTGTTATTGCCATTTTTACAGCATCTGCACTCATTACTTGAATGCTGCTTTGTGCAGATATTTTATTCGAAAATAAAAATAAAATAAAAATAGAAATCCCTATTTTTATTGATCTTTCAAATTTAGAAGTAGAATTCATAGGATTTTTTTATAAAAAATGTTTCTTATTTAACAATTGTTACATGCCCGATGGCTTTGTGTTTTCCACCTTTGAAATCTCTGTAATTGAAGTGGTATACATAAACATCAATTTCAACAACTTCTCCATTATTATTTACTGCGCCATTCCATCCAACTTTAAGATCTCTGGAAGTAAATATTTTATTTCCCCATCTATCGAAGATCAACATTTCAAAATTGTCTGGAGAAATACCATGCGAATAAATATTAAAAACATCGTTCACTCCATCACCATTCGGAGAAAATGAATTCGGAATATAAGAAGTAACAATATCATCAATAAAAATCATATAAGTTATTGAATCAATACAGCCATTTGCTGTTGAAGAATATAAAGTTACCGGATATGCTCCCATATCTCCCCATGTATGAATAGGGTTTTCTGTGGTTGAAGAAGTATTATCTCCGAAATCCCAAGACCAAATAGTTGAATTGATTGAAGCGTTTGTAAAGAATGCTGTTGGATTTAAGATGTCAATGGTAGTTGGAGCAAATGTGAAATTAGCCATCGGCTGAGCAAAAACATTTACCATACAAGGTATGGAGTCCGTTGTTGAACATCCCGCTCCGAAACTAACCGTTAATGTTACCGTGTGGCATCCATTGATCAAATAAACATGTGAAGTAGTAGGACCTGTTCCTGTTGTCCCATCACCAAAATTCCAAGTATATGTTGCTCCCGGATTCCCTGTTTGGTCAGCAGTGAAACTTGCCGAAACAGGATTGCAACCGCTTAAATTTACTCCAGCAAAACTAACGATCGGTGGAGGGGAGCTTGTTACAACTGCTACCGCAGTTCCTGTGCAACCTGCTGTTGTTCCTGTTACGGTATAGCTTGTGGATGTTCCTGGAACTGTTATTGGATTGGTTATTTCACCGGAAGACCAGGAATAAGTTGTAGCTCCGCTTGCTGTAAGTGTTGTCGAAATGCCTGTACATGTTGTCGGAGAATTCACTATAACAACAGGAAGGGCATTTATTGTAACTGTGGTGCTGGAAGCTCCGCTGCAGGGTGGTGTTACTATATTAATTGTAACAGTGTAAACTCCTGACATTGCCGCGGTAGTTGCAGGAATTGTAGGGTTTTGCAGTGTTGAAACAAATCCACCGGGACCTGTCCAGCTATAGGTTGCGCCTGCAACAGTTGTTGCTGTGAGGTTTAATGTTTGTCCGGCACATAATGGACCATTGTTAGCTGCAGTTACAGGGCATAACGTACAAGAGGCTGGGGCTGTATAGTTTTGAGTTAAGATACACAAAGGATCTGCAGAAAATACGGCTGTAACAACACAGGCAGAACCGTTAGACGTTAGTCCGTTTAAGGCGTATGCGAGTGGACTCACAAATGGTGGACTCAAAATTTGCACCGTACCTCCGCAAGAACTTGAAACCGTTAAGGTTCCTGTTGCTGGCGGATTTACAAAGGAGATACTTCCTGTAACTGAATAATTGTTTGTTACAGGATCACATGCCGATGGTGTTGCAGTTAATGCCGTTATCGAACATGAAACCGGACAAGGTGCTGGAGCAATATACGCTTGCGTGAAAGTACAAGCAGGATCTGCAGAAAAAACAGCAGTAACATTACAGGATGCACCGTTTGAAGTTAATCCCGGGAAGCTATAGGCTGCAGGACTTGTAAATGGTGGGTTTATAACAACCGGTGTTCCTCCGCAAGAATTCGTAATTGTCAAAGTACCGGTAGCAGGAGCATTCACAAAAGTAACGTTTCCGCTCACATCATATTGTTGAGTTACAGCATTACAAGCTGTTGGCGTTGCAGTAACTGCAGATATCAAACAGGAAACAGTACAAGGGGCCGTAGCTGTGAAAGGAGTTGTTAGTGTGCACAGTGGGTCGCCAGAAAACACGGCCGTTACTGTACAACCTGCTCCTGTGGCAGGCATTCCGGCCAGTGAGTAACTGACGGATGTAGCTGGAAATGGTGGATTAAACACTTGCGTGACGCCGCTACAGCTATTCGTGACGGTTAACGTGCCGGTGGTAGGCGGGTCGGCATAAGTTATGACGCCATTCAAGGTATACGTATTTGTTGCAGGGTTACAAGGCCCTGGGATGGCTGTTAATCCTGTCATGTTGCAGAGGATAGCGCAGTTGGTTGTTGCAGTGCTGAAGCCGTTGGAGGCAAAAGTAATGTCTGCAGGTACTCCTGCAAAATTGGTTAAAAGCAAAATATAAAATTGCCCTGTCAAGGCAGATAGGATGGTACAGGTTTCATTCGCTGCTGTGGAATAGCTGCAATCAACAGCCGTTCCCGTCAATCCGGAAGCACAGCCTGCAGAAGGCGAGGTAAATGGTCCCCAACAAATAAAGTCCACATCAGTACCAGAACCTGCTGCAGTCTGTTGAGAAATATCGATGATCAAAGTGCCCGGGGTTGCGATTTGCACATAATAAAATGCAGGATTCGGTTGAGAAAGTAAGCAACCATAATTCGGACCCGCTGCTGCGGTTGTTGTCGTAGATGCAGGGAAAGTATAGGTTACACCTGTACAAAATGGATCGGCTGTTGTGCAATCACCACCTTGAGCTATTACCAAATTTGGTATAAAAAATACAATTGCAAAAACGAGAAGAAGGAGTGTCGTCTTTTTCATAAAGAAAGTTTTATCGCTACTAATATAATGCAAATATTATAATCTGCCTTTCAGGCAGATGCAAAAAGTTAAATTTAAGTTGCATCAAAAAAGTGATTTTTTTTAAAATGCTATTAAATTGCTAAAACTGTTCAAAAAAACATAGTTGAATATGTTTTTCTTTTCTAAATTAGCCCTCGAAAATTTCGATAACCTAAAAATCAAAAAAAATATGAAAGTAACAGTAGTAGGAGCTGGAAATGTTGGCGCTACATCAGCAGATGTATTAGCATTTCGTAAAATCGCTTCAGAGGTAGTATTGCTAGATATCAGAGAAAATTTTGCTGAAGGAAAGGCATTGGACATGATGCAAACTGCAACATTAAATGGGTTTGATACCCGTGTTAGCGGTAGCACAAATGATTATTCAAAAACGGCTAACAGTGATGTTGTTGTTATTACAAGTGGAGTTCCTCGTAAGCCTGGAATGACAAGAGAAGAATTGATCGGAATAAATGCGGGCATCGTAAAAGGTGTTACAGAAAATTTATTAAAACATTCTCCAAATGCAATTGTTGTGGTTGTGAGTAATCCAATGGATACAATGACTTACCT
>JAPLDC010000100.1 GCA_026391935.1 Bacteroidota bacterium
TAGAATATGTTCCCTCATCTTCACTGAAACATACATCCGGTAAAATTACGTCTGCATATTCTGTTGTCATGTTTTGGAAAATATCAACGACAACAAGAAAATCCAAGGCTTCCACTTCTTTGATTGTTTTTGCAGTGTTAGGTTCTGTCTGAACGGTATTATCTCCAACGCAAAATAAAATTTTTGTTTCTCCACTTGTTGCCTTGTGCAACATCGTTGGAAGTTTATAACCTTCTTTTCTAGACAATCCTTCTACTCCCCAATCTTTCTCCATTTTTACAATCGCTTGTTCATTGGTGCAAGACTGATAATTGTGAAATACATTTGGTAATGCACCCATATCACAGGCTCCCTGCACATTATTTTGTCCGCGTAAAGGATTCACACCACAACCGCGTTTTCCCAAATGGCCTAGTATCATTTGTAAATTAGCAAGTGTTTTCACA
The DNA here is from genome assembly GCA_026391935.1 of Bacteroidota bacterium. Lineage (GTDB taxonomy): Bacteria > Bacteroidota > Bacteroidia > 2-12-FULL-35-15 > 2-12-FULL-35-15 > 2-12-FULL-35-15. Next base: position 447 of record JAPLDC010000100.1, read on the forward strand.
TTGTCTGTTCCGCATACATGTTCAGTTATTCCTAGCGTATATAGAATACTTACTTTTTTTGCATCAGCCAGCATTTTTGCAACCTGCTTTATTTTTTCAACAGGGACACCTGAAATTTCTGATGCTTGTTCAACAGTAAAATCCTTCAACCATTTTTTTATTTCTTCAGGATTTTCGGTGTTATTTTTCATGAACTCTTTATCTTCCCAACCGTTATTCAAAATCTTAGTCATCAGCCCGTTTAAAAAAGGAACATCTGTACCTACTCTGATTGGAACATATAAGTCAGACCAATGCGATATATCTACCTTACGCGGGTCACAGACAATTAATTTTGCTCCATTTTGTGCTGCACGTTTTACATAATATGAAACAACAGGATGCGCTTCAGTCATGTTTGAACCAATAACAAACATCAATTCAGTTTCCAATATTTCGTCAATAGAATTTGTTGCAGCTCCACTTCCAAAAGCATGTGCCAATCCTGCAACGGTAGGAGCATGACACGTTCTGGCGCAGTGGTCAACATTATTTGTTTTAATTACAGCACGAGTAAATTTTTGAATGGCGTAATTATTTTCGTTAGTGATTCGTCCAGAACCCAATGCAGAAAAAACATCCGGACCATGTATATCAACAGTTGTTTTTATTTTTTCTGCAATCAAATCTAATGCTTCATCCCAGCTAGCACGTTCATGTTTGCCATTCCGTTTGATCATCGGATATTGCAAGCGTTTCGGGCTCGCATGAAATTCAAACCCATAACGACCTTTCACGCAAAGCATTCCATTGTTAGGCCACACTTCCCGACCCGTGACACGTACAACTTTATTTTTTTCCTGATCAACATGCAATGTCAACTGACATCCAACACCGCAGTATGGACAAGTTGTATCCACCTTTTCCAATTCGGCATAACGACCTTTTCCACGTGATTTTTTATCTGTCAATGCACCGGTGGGACAAAGTTGAACACACTCACCACACTGAACACAAGTAGAATCTCCCATCGGAATATCATCATCACACATAATCGTTGTTTCCAAACCACGAAACCCAAACCCAAGCACTTCGTTTACTACAGAATGATTACATGCAGCCACACATCTTCCGCACTTGATGCATTTGTCGTAATCAATTACAATAAATTCTGAACTCTCATCTTTTCTTCCTGTAGGATGATCAGAAAAAGTTGTTTTTTCAATTCCTAAATGATAACAAGCATCTTGCAATTCACAAGTACCACTTCTTTCACAAGCCAAACAATTATGATGACCGGAAGAAAGCATCAGATCCACCACCATGCGTTGTGCTTCTTTTATTTCTTTGCTATCCGAACAAACTTTCATGCCTTCTCTCACTTTAAGATTACATGATGTTTGATATCCGCGCATGCCTTCAACAGAAACAACACATGCTCTGCATTTTGCAGCCTGTCCAGTTTTCACATGATAACATAAAGTAGGAATATAGATACCGTTTCTCTTCGCAACATCAAGAACTGTTTCGTCCTCATTTGCTGTATATGTTTCATTATTCAGGATTATTTGCATGGTGCAAAAAATTAAAATGTTTTACGAACTAATATTTTACGATCGCTTCAAATTTGCAGGTGCTTAAACACAATCCGCAACGTATACATAATTCTGTATTGATAATATGTGCTTGTTTTTTCTCACCATGAATTGCTTCCACAGGGCATACTTTTTTGCATGCTTGACAGCCATTGCATTTATCAAGAATTTCAAAAACGATGAGGTCTTTACAAACTGCTGTTCTGCACTTTTTATCTCTGATGTGTTCTATGTATTCTTCTTTAAAATGTCGTAATGTGCTTAATACAGGATTGGGAGCTGTTTGACCGAGCCCACACAAAGAAGCGTTAGTAACAGTACTAGCAAGCTTTTCCAACTCATCAATATCTTTCATCTCACCTTTTCCTTCACAGATCCTGTCAACAATTTGTTTCATGCGTGCTGTCCCTTCGCGGCATGGAACACACTTACCACACGATTCATCCTGAACAAATTCGAGAAAGAAACGAGCAACGTCCACCATGCAACTACTTTCGTCCATCACTATTAAGCCACCGCTTCCCATTATAGCACCTAATTTATTCAACGATTCATAATCCAAAGGAACATCCAGATGCTCTGCTGGAATACAACCGCCGGATGGTCCACCAATTTGTGCCGCCTTATATTTTTTGTTTGTTGATATTCCACCACCAATGTCGTAAACTAATTTCCGTAACGGGGTTCCAACCGGAACTTCAACAAGTCCGGAAATTTTCACTGTTCCGGCAAGAGCAAATATTTTTGTGCCTTTACTTTTCTCTGTTCCTATTTCAGCAAATTGAGCACCTCCTTTATTTATTAAAAGAGGAATATTCGAGAATGTCTCTACATTATTCAGAACAGTCGGTTTGTTCCACAATCCTTTCTCAGCAGGAAATGGAGGACGGGGACGAGGTTCACCACGATTACCTTCTATAGATGTAATGAGAGCGGTTTCTTCGCCGCAGACAAAAGCGCCTGACCCTTTTCTGATCTCCAGATCAAAATTAAATCCGGTTCCAAAAATATTCTTTCCAATCAATCCGAATTCTTGTGCCTGATCTATTGCAATTTGCAACCTTTCAATAGCCAGTGGATATTCTGCTCGCACATAAACATAACCTGTAGAACTTCCAATTGCAAAAGCGCCTATTGCCATTCCTTCTATGATGCTATGGGGATCTCCTTCCAGAATACTGCGATCCATAAAGGCTCCGGGATCGCCTTCATCAGCATTACAAAGTATATATTTTTCAGTGTCCTGACTTTTTCTCGCAAAATTCCATTTGGTACCTGTCGGGAAACCTGCACCACCACGTCCACGTAATCCCGATACTGTAACCTCCTGAACAACTTGTTCGCTGCTCATAGAAGTCAGCACTTTGCTTAATGCTTTATATCCGCCACATGCAATGTAGTCTGCAATTTTCGTAGGATTTATCTTTCCACAATTTCTAAGGACTTGTTTATCCTGATTTTTAAAAAATGGCAATTCCGATTTTTTAGAAACCTTTTGTTCATCCACAGGATGCAATAAATTTTCAATGATCTTTCCACCAATCAAATGCTGTTCAACAATTTCTTTTACATCCTGCGCACGCACTTTCTGATAAAAGGTATCATCCTTCCCGATAACAACGACAGGTCCAATAGCACAAGGTCCAAGGCAACCCGTTTCCATTATTTCAAGCGTTCCGTCTAATTTTGCATTTGATAATTGAGAAACGAAAGCATCCTTCACTTTCATTGAACCGGAAGCAATACAACCACCTCCTGCACATATATATATTTTTTCGGAATTGTACTCCTTGCTTTTTAAAAGAGTATCACATAATGTTGTTAAGTCTTCAGCATTCTTAAGAACATGCATATATTTATTTATATCCATTAGATTGCCTCCTCCTTATTTACTTCTTTTTGTTTTTTGTAGGAACTAATTATTTTCTTGACATCAGAAGGTTTCACCCATTGATGTACATCATCATTCACCATAATGATGGGCGCCAAACCACAAGCGCCAAAGCATCTTCCAACATCCAATGTAAAAAGTTTGTCGGGAGAAGTTTCACCTATTTCAATACTTAATTGTTGTTTAAGAGCAGTTAGTATTTCATTTGCTCCTTGCACGTAGCAGGCTGTGCCAAGACAAACACGGATAAGATATTTGCCACGTGGTTTTAAGGAGAAGAATGAATAGAAGGTAATGACACCATACACTTTTGATAAGGGTTCATTCAGAATTTCGGATATTTTTAAAATCGCTTCTTGCGGGATAAAACCAAAAAGACTTTGTGTTGCTTGAAGGACCGGGATCAAGGCACCGGGTTTTTCTTTGAAGGAAATAATGATCTCTTCTAATCGTTCCAATAAGCCCTCATCGTCATTACCACAAGAGCACTTTTCAACTTTTGCCATTTGAATTTTATTTTTTTATTCGTAATAAAATTTTTCCTTGAAGCCGCAAAAACGTGATTTTTAGTTATACAAGAATTCTATATTTTCATTCCGTCTTTGTGACAATTTTGTTTTTAATGATTTTTAATATTTTCAATTTGACTGTATGCAGTAAATTTCTTTTCTCTGCAAAAAGCCATCAGCGTAATGCCCAATTGTTCGGCAAGATCAACAGCAAGAGACGATGGTGCAGAAACAGCTGCCAAAAATGGAATACCGGCAGCATAACATTTGTTTACAATTTCATAGGATATCCTTCCGCTAACCACTAAACATTTTGCGTTCAACAATTCTTTTTTATAAAGGAGACTTCCGATCACTTTATCAACTGCATTGTGTCTACCAATATCTTCTTGTATTGCCAAAAGTTTACCACCAATTGTAAATGCGGCGGCAGCATGTGAGCCACCTGATTTTTTAAAAGTATCCTGAAATGAATTCATTTGCTCAAACATCTTGCCTACCATTTCGGCATCTAATTTTTCTGTAACAACAATTTTTTTTGAATCGTTGGAAAATCCATCCAATTCGGATTTCCCGCAAATCCCACAAGAAGAAGAAGAAATAATACTCCTGGAAATTTCCATTCCTTTACCAACTTTTTCATTTGGAATTGTTACATCCACATTAGTGACAAAACCTTTATCACTTTTTTCAACAACAGAAATTAAAGGATCATCATCAATCTCTGAATATACATTTTCAGAAAACAAAAGCCCACGCACAAGCTCTTTCTCAGAGCCTGGCGTGCGCATTGTGATAGTAAAGGGATTTTTATTAATGGTGATTTTCAGCGATTCTTCTACAACAAGAACATCGTTGACAGGAAAAAAATTCCCTTCTGAATATTTTTGACCTTTAAAAGAAGCTGTACTCATTTTATGATAATCCAGTTATTTTTCCGTTAGCATCAATGTCCATTCCTTCAGAAGCCGGATTAACCGGTAAGCCCGGCATACGCATCATTTCACCAAGAATAGGAATTACAAAACCTGCTCCCGCTGCAAATTCAAACTCTCTAACTGTAACGCTGAAATTTCTTGGTCTTCCAATTTTTGTTTCATCATCCGACAACGATTTTTGTGTTTTAGCCATACAGATCGGTAATTTATCGTAACCCAACGCCTTGATTGTTTTAAGACCTGCACGGGCTTTTGCGGAATACTCTATGGTATCTGCTCCATAAATTTCGGTAGCAATGATCTTTATCTTTTCTTCGATTGATAAATTCCAATCGTATAAAGGCTTGAAATTATTTTCTCCACTTTCAATCACCTTCACAACTGCTTTTGCAAGATCCGTTGTTCCTGCTCCACCTTTTGCCCAACATTCTGAAAGTACAGCTTCAACACCATGTTTAGCACATTCTGTTTTAATGAAATCTACTTCTTCTTTGGAATCACTTATAAAACTATTGATTGCGACAACAGGCTTGATACCAAATTTTAAAATATTCTCGATGTGTTTCTCCAAATTCTCAAATCCTTTTTTCACGCGTTCCAAACTTGGTGTATTGTATTCCTCTTTTTTTGCTCCACCATGATGGCGCAATGCTCTGATGGTAGCAACTAAAACAACTGCATTCGGTTTTAATCCAGCATAACCGCACTTGATGTTCATGAATTTCTCAGCACCAAGATCAGCACCAAATCCAGCTTCAGTGACAACATAATCAGCTAAAGACAATCCCATTTTTGTTGCGATAATAGTATTTGTTCCTTGTGCAATATTTGCAAATGGACCACCATGAATGATCGCAGGATTTCCTTCTAGTGTTTGAACAAGATTTGGTTTGATTGCATCTTTCAATAAAATTGCCATGGCACCTTGCGCTTTCAGATCTCTTGCAAAGATTGGCTTTTTATCAAATGTATAACCTACAAAAATATTTCCGAGTTTCGTTTTAAGGTCTTCAATATTTTTTGACATACATAAAATAGCCATTACCTCAGAAGCAGGTGTGATGTTAAAACCATCCTGACGTGGAGTTCCATTAGTTGTTCCACCAAGTCCGATAACGATATTTCTAAGTGCGCGGTCATTCATATCCATCACACGTTTCCAAACTACAGTACGAGCATCGATATTTAAATTGTTCGTTTTATTTTGAATGTTATTATCAATGATAGCTGCCAATAAATTATTTGCCTTTTCAATAGCAGAAAAATCTCCGGTGAAATGTAAATTAATATCCTCCATAGGAATTACCTGAGAGTATCCACCACCAGCAGCTCCACCTTTAATTCCGAATACTGGTCCAAGTGATGGTTCACGCAAAACAACAGTTGTTTTTTTACCAATTA
>JAPLDC010000532.1 GCA_026391935.1 Bacteroidota bacterium
GATAACTCAATTTATTTTTCTTACACACTTCGGCCAACTCCTGCAATTGACGCAAAGAATAGCAACTCCCTCCAGCCCTGTTTCCGGTATTCTCGACACAGACCAAACTTGTTTTGGTTAACCAATCAAAAGATGGATTAATACTTTCCTGAACTTGCTGAGCAGAAATCCTTCCACGTTCTCCGGGAATCAATTTCGCCTGAACACCAGAGTTAAAGGATATTCCTCCGCCTTCATAATTATATATATGCGCAGTGGTATCACACAAGACTTCATCCCCGGGTTGCGTATGCACCTTAATTGCTATTTGATTTGTCATTGTTCCGGAAGGACAAAAAACTGCGGCTTCCTTGCCAAATAATTTGGCAGCCTTTTGCTCCAAAGCGTTCACAGTTGGTTCTTCACCAAATACATCATCACCGACTTCTGCATTGAACATTGCTTCCAACATACCTTTTGTTGGCTTTGTCACGGTATCACTTCTAAGATCTATAATCATAAATGTTCTTTTTAAAGTACAAACGCTCTATTTGAAAGAGCAATATTTATTTTTTTCTTGCGATCATTAATCCATCACGAACGGGCAATAGCATATGCTCAACACGAGGATCATTGTGAATCTTTTTGTTGTAATCGTGTATCGCCTTTGTATCCGAATCCATGATATTTTCATTATCGATTACTTTTCCACTCCAAAGAACATTATCAGCAATAATAAATCCTCCGGGTCTTACCTTATCAAAGACCAGATCATAATATGCCGAATAATTTTTCTTATCAGCATCAATAAAAACCAGATCAAATAGTTCATTAATAGAAGGAATGATATCCATTGCATTACCTATATATACATTTATTTTTTCGGTCAAACCAGCTTCATCAATAAATGTACGAGTCATTTTTTCCAATTCATCGTTAATATCGATTGTATGAAGTTTACCATTTTCTTGAAGTCCCTGTGCAAGACAAATTGCAGAATACCCAGTATATGTTCCAATCTCCAATATTTTCTCCGGCTGAATCATTTTACTCAACATACTCAACAAATTACCTTGCATATGCCCCGATAACATTCGCGGAGCAATTACTTTTGCATGAGTTTCTCTATTTAATTTTTTGAGCACGTCGGTCTCTTCCTGAGAGTATGCCAATGCATAATTCTCTATTTTTTCGTCAATAAAATCCATTGATACTTTATTTATTATACGAAAGTACACAAATATATTCTCCTTAAAAACATTTAAGAAAAAACGCTTAAAGCTACTTTATATCAACCATTTCAACAAAACAATCATACTTAAAAGGTGCTTTTTCAACGAGCCGATGTTTATAAGTTTGAAATAGCGGAAGTCAAGATTCCTTATATTATAGTGAATTTAGTGATGTTAATGGGAGAACTGTGTTTTTTCGATTTTATTAACGATAAACTATTTTATGAAAAAAATACTTGTCATTTTTTCGATTTTACTTTTATTTACGAATGCTTTTTCACAAAAAAGCGGAAAACCTAATCTTAAAAAGTTAAATAAAGAAGAAACAAAAAAATTACAAAATGCCGAATTCTTTTTTACAGATGAAAATTACTTAAGAGCCCTGCCTCTATTCATTGATCTTTTGACAGCCCATCCGGAAGATATCTATTTTAAATATAAAACAGGAATATGCTATTTGGATAAAAGTGATGAAAAAAATAAAGCCATTCAATTATTCAAAGATGTACAAGAAGCAGATCCTACTTACATCGATATAGATTTCTATCTGGGAAAAGCGTATCATTTAAATTATGATTTTGAATCTGCGATCGTTTCATTGAATAAGTACCTCGCCCAAAAACCTGCACCATCCGTTAATCAACAACTCTTAGCTAAACGATATATCGAAAACAGCAAGAACGCGAAAGTATTTGTGGGACTAAAAGTAAAATGTGACATTAAAAATATTGATGACT
>JAPLDC010000209.1 GCA_026391935.1 Bacteroidota bacterium
CATTAGACAAATATATCAAAACTAAAATACACTTTTATACATGTTAACGTTTTTTTAGCGATAATTTATTGTGTTTATACTGAGCAAGCCCTTTATATTCAAATGATTCGTTCTTTAGATTAAAAAAATGTAAAAACAAGCATAATTCAACATCATTTTCATTTTTTGTTATCTCATTTGAAATGAAAATTATCCGTTTCAAATTATAGTTTTCAGAGATAACACTATGAATTTATTCATTTTCATTTCTAAAAATATAGTAAAGAAAGAACGCCATTACAATCTAAATAATCTGTGTAAATTTCACAGAATAAAAAATACTTTCACTTTATAAAATTTAATTTGATAATAAATAAATTATGTCTAATTTAACCCTTTGATTTCATTCTATAAATGAATTCAGAGACACTTTTTTTGAAAAAGAAAAAGTTTTTTTGATATTTATTTAATAAACGTTGGTTCTCCAAACAGACTACAATGAATGTATTATTTACACAAAAATTAATGATAAATAACAATTTTTTTATGAATATAAAAGCTTTACTATCTGTTTCTTTTCTGGCTTTAGTGTTTTTTTGTAACTCTCAAAGTTTATCTGTGATCATTCAAAATGGTAATACAAAATTATCCTCTGGAAACAACGAAGCAGCTGAGGTAGACTTTGCGAATGCTATTCGTTTAAATGATGCTGTTACAAAAACGTATCTTGAGAAACTGAAAAAGTACGGGACCTTGAACGAGTACCAAAAGACAGTTTCGGATATGCCTGATGGCTTTGTATACAACCACGATTTTGCCGTTCCCTATTATGGGCATGGTATGAGTCTAGTTGGATTAGGCAAACAGGAAGATGCCCTGGCTGATTTTGAAAAAGCAATTAGTATCGACCCTAAATATGCGGAAGCTTTGTGCGAGAGAGGTACTGATATCTAAAGGTTCAAAAGACAAAGGTTGTATGGATTTGCGAAAGGCTAAATCACTAAAAAATGAAAAAGCAAAAGGTTTGTATGATTCTAATGCTTGTTCAGCAATGAGTACAGTGTTTATTACTTCAGGTGATAACAAAATGAGTTCGAAAGATTATGCTGGAGCATTATTAGATTACAATTCAGCTATTCAACTAAACTCTGATTCTATACAACCCTATTTAAAAAGAGCGGAATGCAATGTACTTTTAAAGAAATATGACAAGGCTATCAGAGATTACAATAAAGCATTTAAAATTAAAGCGGATACTGTTCAGATCATTAATTTACGTGGTTTGGAATACAATGAGGCCTCTAACTTTAAGCTTGCTTTTGACGATTTCTCTGCTGTTATTCGATTGAGTCCAAATTATTATGAGGCATATATGCAACGGGCTATTGCATGTGAAGGGATGGAGAATTACCGATCTGCGACCTATGATTATTCTGAAGCGATCCGTATTAAGCCAAAAGACGGACAAGCGTATTATAAAAGAGGTTTAGCAAATCAGGATGCAAAGGACAATAGTTTTTGCAAGCACCACCACAAAAAAAATAATAAGTAATTAGTTATTCACTAATGCTGAGAAATAATTTTATTAGGCATTACTCCAAATTGTTTATTTGTAGTAATTTTGCTTGAAATTCATTGCGATGTATAAAAGCATAATCAGACCTGTATTTTTCCTTTTTCAACCCGAAAATATTCATCATTTCGTTTTTAAGGCGATCAAATTTTTCTGCAAGATCCCTGGAGTTCCCTCGATCATAAAAAGTATTTATACTGTTAATGATAAACGGTTGGAGCGGAAGATTTTTGGGTTAACATTTCCAAATCCAGTCGGATTAGCTGCCGGATTAGATAAAGATGCGATGTTGTTTGATGAGTTAGGATATTTTGGATTTGGCTTTATTGAGATTGGGACATTGACACCAAAAGCTCAGCCAGGAAATGAGAAACCACGAATGTTCAGGTTACCCGAAGATGAAGCTTTGATAAACCGAATGGGCTTTAATAATGGCGGTGTGGAATTGGCAGTAGAACATTTGAAAAAAAGAAAAACTAAGATAATTATCGGTGGAAATATCGGTAAGAATAAAATTACCTTGAACGATGATGCCGTTAATGATTATGAAAAATGTTTTGAAGCGCTTTTTGATCATGTCGATTATTTTGTAGTGAATGTTTGTTCTCCAAATACTCCAGGATTGCGAGCATTACAAGAAAAGGAACCTTTGACAAAACTATTGATGCGCATGAAAGAATTAAATGCGCAAAAGAAAAACCCAAAGTCGATTCTACTAAAAATTGCGCCAGATCTTACCGATGAACAATTAGATGATATTATTGTTATAGTGAAAGATTCTAAGATCGATGGTGTTATTGCTACCAATACAACCATCGACAGGACTAATTTAAAAACAGAAAAAACAAAAGTGGAGGCGATGGGAGCTGGGGGACTAAGTGGAAAACCATTAAAAAAACGTGCCATTGAAGTGGTAAAATACTTGAGCAAAAAATCAAACGGAGCTTTCCCTATAGTTGCAGTTGGTGGTATTCACACGGGTGATGATGCTGTTGAAATGCTTAAAGCGGGAGCAAGTTTGGTTCAAATATATACCGGATTTATTTATGAAGGCCCTGGAATAATAAAACGTATCAATAAAGAAATTCTAAAACAAGGATTATGAAAATAGTTGAATGTCCCCGCGATGCAATGCAAGGGATACATGATTTTATTTCAACAGAAAAAAAAGTAACCTATATCAATGCAATTTTAAAATGCGGATTTGATACAGTGGATTTTGGCAGTTTCGTTTCTCCAAAAGCAATTCCTCAAATGCGGGATACAGCGCAGGTATTGGATCAACTAGAGCTTACAAAAAACAGATCAAAACTATTAGCGATCGTTGCAAATGTAAGGGGTGCTGAAGATGCAGTTGAGTTTGAAGAGATCTCTTATTTAGGTTTTCCTTTTTCTATTTCTGAAACGTTTCAACAACGAAATGCAAATGCTTCTATCCTTGAATCTATGGTAAGAGTAGAAGAAATAAATGATTTGTGTGTTAGAAATAAAAAGGAATTGGTTGTATATGTTTCTATGGCTTTTGGAAATCCATACGGAGACGAGTGGAGCAGTGATGTTGCTATTGCTTGGACAAAGCGTCTGGCACAAATGGGAGTTAAAATTATTGCATTAAGTGATACTATTGGTGTCTCAAATCCAGATAACATAAAACAATTATTTTCAAAAATAATCCCTGAGTTTCCAGGAGTTGAAATTGGAGCTCATTTACATACAACTCCTGACACATGGGAAGAAAAAGTTCATGCCGCATATTTGTCGGGGTGTAAACGATTTGACAGTGCTATTAAAGGATATGGAGGCTGTCCGATGGCAACAGACAAGCTCACAGGAAATATGCCTACTGAAAAGCTATTGCATTATTTTAATAAACACAATGTTGTAACAGGAGTTGATGAATATGCATTTGCTAAAGCAATGCATTTGACAGCAAATACATTCCCACTCTAATTTTTAGGATAGATGCCAAAATCAAAATTTCAAAAATTAGTCAACAATTCCTTTTTGTTTCGTTTGTATCTTTTAAAAAGTCTACCAATGGCTTTTGTTGCTGGTATTCGTGTCAAAGAGTTAAGCGATTCAAAAGCTATAACGACAATCAAATTCGGTTGGTTAACACAAAATCCTTTTCGTTCGATGTATTTTGCTTGTCAGGCTATGGCTGCAGAAATGAGTACTGGAATATTGGTGATGAATGCAATCAATAATTCTAGTTCTGCCATCTCTATGTTGATTATTAAAAATAAGGCGAATTATTTTAAGAAGGCTGTTGGAAAAATCACCTTCATTTGCGCAGATGGTGAACTTGTCTCCGAATTGATCATTAAAGCAAAACAGTCTGATGAAGGTGTAATTACCGACATGAAGTCAATTGGTATAGACGAATCAGGAGATACTGTTGCTGAATTCATTTTTACATGGTCCTTGAAAAGAAAACTCAAATAGTTTTAAACACTTTTCTTTTGATTATTTAAAAAAGAATCATCCTCTTTTATGATTATCTTTGTATATTAACCAATACATATCAGCATGCAACGAGTAA
>JAPLDC010000485.1 GCA_026391935.1 Bacteroidota bacterium
CAAGAAGACACAAAAGAAAAACAGGAAGAAGCCACTATTGAATAATAGCGGATCTTTCGAGTTGTAGGTCAACTGTGAGATTAGTTTGTCGGTATCGAAATAAAAGTTGAACATCGATTCTTCTTCGTAATTTTTACACACCCCTTACCCCTCTCAAGAAGGGGATACATTTTGATCTGTTAATATTTACATTCATTATTCAATGGTCCTTATTGAAAAGAATGGTTTATGAATATCCAAATCTCTTCTTTAGAGTTGACATATTATTATATTATTTCTGCTTCTTTTTATATTTCTCGAATCCTTCCATCAAGGCATTGTAAAACAAATCGCCTTGTATCTGATACCCTTTTCCGGAAAAATGCACTCTGTCTTTTGCTGTTAGTTTCATGGAATACCACTTCCCCATTGAGCCGAATCCGCCCATAATATCATAAAGATTCCAATATGCAATATTGTTTTGCAAACAGTAATTAATTACAGTTTCTTTTGCCAATCTCATATCAGGGTTCTTCACTCTTCCCTTTCTGGATTTGCGATACGAATCAGCCGGAGTGGTAATTAAAATACAGGCATTGGGATTTGTTAATTTAACACGCGTTACTAAAGAGTCAATACTCTTGTAAAAAAAGTCCTTATCAAAACCCATTGAAAATGCTTCGTTTGTTCCGAGAGAAATGATAATAAGATTTGAATTGAGATATGTCAATTGTTGTGTAAAATATTTCGACATCACATAATGGCGATACTCCGCCCCATTGACACCAATCATATTGTATAAAACTCCAGATGAATCATTCTCCAGCAACATTCCGTAAATACGGGAAGTCTTTTGAATGAGTGTATCGGAGCAACGATTTCTGATGTAGATTTGACGTATTGGCTTGTCAAATTTTAATTCAGAAACAAAAGGGTTAGCTGATTTATCGGTTGATTTAAATATTCCTCGTTGACAATTCATGTCATCACAAATGGTGATATCAAAATCATTCAAGCCTTTTTCATGAAACAAAGTGAATTTTGTAAAGCTGTAACCAAGCTTAGGTTGATCTTTTACCAATAAATTTATTTCAGCAAGTGAATCATTGGTTTCAATCGTAAAACCACTTATTCCAATTGGCAAAGGATTTTCAAAAAACACATTACGTTTATAATTCCAAGGAACATTAGTAATTGTTTTGTAAGAAGTTGGTTCATTACTTTTTGCAGATCGATATGGAAAAACCAAACCTCTTCCTGCATTACCAAATCTGAGCTGTAGTTTCTGACGAATCGATCCGGATAAAATATCTGCCTGAATATGAGAATCTCCAATATGAGTAATGTTTACTCTGGTGATTTTCTTTTGTTCTAATTGCAACAGATGCTCATAAAAAGAGGTCAATGAAGTGCTGTCGTTTTCGATGTGATTCAAATCCTTTTTAATAAAAGCGTACTGTTTATAGGCTGAAGAATCAATGGTTTGCCCACAAGCAGTATCAAGTATCAGGACGCAAGACGCAAGACGTAATAAAAATTTTAAATGCTTACTAGTTATATTTAAAGACATAAAGTAGAATTAATTTAAAAGCTTTTGGTTTTGTTTTTTATTATAATCCGTGTATTCACTGATTATCTTGCTGAATAATAATTTTCCAACTTTATGGGCACCTTTAAAATTGAAGTGTGTATAATCTTTGTTCGCCAATACAGTATCTCCTTCTACCCAATTCACCATTGAACCATTACCACCCATTGCATCATATAAACTCCAGAATGCTAATTTATTCTCTTTTGCCATACGCTTCTGTGTTTCCACTAAAATAGGCACGCTTGGATCGGTTTGATAAACACCGTCTTTGCGATAACTTTTATCACCAACACTTATCAAAAGGATGCTTGCATTCGGGAAACTTGCCTGGATATGTTTGATCACAACATTCATACCTCTCTCATACCAGGAGAAGTCTGTAACAATTGGATTCACAGCGTTTAAACCATATTCTAAGATGATTAAATCATAATCAAGACACTCATTTGTTGATGAATATACTGCTACGTTGGGAATCTGGCACTCGGTGAAAGCCT